>JBDHYK010000017.1:0-24921 GCA_039811305.1 Niabella sp. | reverse complement strand
CGGACTACTCTGAAATGAAAAAACAGGTTAGGATTTGATATCACCGCCTGTCCCTTTTGCAAAACCGGTCGGATGGTTATCGTGATGCAGTTTGGAGCAAATGCGCCGCCTGTAAAGAGTAATGATCAGCGAAAACAAATAGAAAGTAATGATAAATAAGACCTGCAAATAGCGGAAAGGACTTGCTATGCCACCAGGTTAAGAAATGTAGAAAAAAGAACACAAACCGGCATATAAAATAAAAAGCCGCACCCGTTTTAAAAAAAAATTAAGAAGAAATGAGACCCCCAAAGCGTTCAAAACCTAATCGCTGCCACTCCAAATCCTCACCAAAGAACACGCAATAAACTATAAAACCCCAGAACAACTAGTCTTGTTAAGTCCCGATGTCTTCCATATCGGGATCAACAAGAATACTGAGCTTGCCGAAGTAAAGCTTGCCGAAGTAAAACTGCTGTTCCGCTTCGCTACACGCGTTTAAGCCTTATATGTTATAGCCAGTGGTTATTCTATTTTGAAGCCTGATAACTCGTAATTTGCGTTTCGTCCACCTTCGTCTGTTTGTTGTAATATGCCTTTTTCAACTAAGTCTTTTATATCTCGTAAGGCGGTGTCAGTAGAGGTCTTAGTAATTTTTGCCCATTTTGAGGTTTGTAATTTACCGTCAAAACCGTCAAAAAGTTTGTTGAGCATTAGTCGTTGTCTTTCGTTGATAGGTGTTTGTTCGTGCAGTTTCCAAAATTCGGCTTTACGTAATATTCTTTGAGTGGTGTTTTCGGTAGAAAGTATTGCGTTTTTCAGGCAATGTAAAAACCATTCAAGCCACTCGGTAATGTCGCCTGTGCTGTGTTGAACTTTTTTCAATACTTCATAGTACTGTTTGCGTTCTACTAAAATTTGGCTTGACATACTGTAAAAGCGTTCGCCACTACCTTCGGCACAGGCAAGCAACATATCAGTTATGGCACGACCAATTCGACCGTTGCCGTCATCAAAAGGGTGAATGATGATAAACCAAAAGTGTGCTATGGCAGCTTTCAATACAAGGTCAAGTTTATCATCATTATTGAACCAGTCCAAAAACTTATCCATTTCCGCTTTTACCATTTGCGGTTTTACAGCTTCGTAATGCAATTTTTCTTTACCCATTGCTCCCGAAACAACCTGCATTTCGCCTGTACGGTATCTGCCCACTTCTATTTCATAAGGTCCGCTATATCCTGTGGGAAAAAGTGCTGCGTGCCAGCCAAACAAACGTTTTTTGGTTAAAGGTAAATTGTGACGCTGAGTAGCATCGAGCATCATTTCTACGATGCCTTCTATGTGGCGGCTGCTTGGCACAAGTCCTCCGGTATTGATACCCATACGTCTTGCTATAGACGAACGCACTTGTTCATAATTGAGTAATTCCCCTTCAATTTCAGATGATTTTACTACGTCTAAAGTTAGGGTAGTAAGTGTAGCTTCTTCTTTGGCAGAAAAGCCCAGTGCGTTCATTTGTCCGATGACTTTACCTTGCATCAGGCGAACTTCCCCAAATAATGCATTTATGGCTTTGTCGTTCCAAGTAAAATCCGTCCAGTTTTTATATTCATAGATGTATTTTGCCATTGCTTTAAACCAATTATGCGACAAATATACGGATTATTTACCGCAAATTTGCGGTGTTTATTCTGTTTTTTCACCGCAATGGAGGTAACTGTTATCCTTCTTCGTTTGTTGATATATGTTTTTCTCGACAATAATTTTCTATCTCTGTGTCATTTGCAAACTATTTGTCGCAAAATTCATCCAATTCTTGTAATATGTCTTGAAACTTGTCAATCCTAAAATTATTTTTCTTTATCAAAGAAGTTGTTACCACTTGTTTGAATTGTGTTGTCATAAAGTTTTTCCAAAACATTTTGTGCTGAATGCTTATGAGCCCAAAATGGTGTTCCCGCACCCTCGTCAAGTTTTTCCTGGCAGTGTTTTATCATTAACTCCAATGCAGCTTGCAGCATTATTGCTTCACTGTCATTTAATGTTATGTTGTATGCAAATGTTGTCATATTGTCGTTTTGTGTCGTTTGTTAAAATGCCCTATAACGGTTTGCAAATTGGCGATGGAGCCGACTTATAGCACAAATGTTGAATAGAATTACAACTCTTCAACTTTGCACAAATGTTCAATAGAAGCACGTCAGCCGCCATTTTGCAAAACCCATGTTAGCTCTTCGCCCTTCTTTTTTGTCGTTTTTGTTCGTTGTCATTTCGTGTCTGTTTTGGTGCGTGGGTTTGGTGGCTAAATGTTTTTTATGATGTTTAAAAAGTCCTCTAATTTATATGCTCCGTCTACTGTCCGCCTTTCGTAAACCATGAAGTAACGATAGTTGTTTCCTGCTTTACTTGCCCAAAGTCCGCCAAGTCTTATTTTTTGTTCTGCGTCTAAATGGTCGCCCTTTGTTTCTAATAAAATTGTCTTGCCGCTTTTTGTTTGAATGATGAAGTCGGGATAATGGTTTACAAAGCCATTAATTCTAAAACCTTTTCGTTCAATGTTCCTTGTCCAGAAAGCAATATTTGTCATGTTCCCAATTTCATTGATTACACGTTCCTCAAAACCGTTCATGCTTCCTTCTTTCTCATAAAGCGATTTGGTGATGTCTTTGGTTGTGTCGCCTGGTGAAATGCTTTTTGGTAAAGTGAATGATTGTTTGATAAATACTTTATCGGTGTCTAAAAAGTCTTTGAATTTCTTCTCTGCAAACTGTTCTGAAAGGGCAGTTATCTTGAACTTGATTTTGTCTTTGTAGGTGTATTCGTTTGCTGCCAAGTCGCTGAATTGCTCGTCTTTGAAATCTTCTAAAATTCGGTTGATGTATTTTTCAATTTCCTTGTCGGGAATAGGGAACATATTGCCGATTAAGTCCATCAGTCGTTTGGTGAAATTCTTTACACGGCTGTCTTTTCGTGATGGGTCAAGAATATAAGCCATTACACTCTCTTTTACTTCTCCGTCAAGCCTTACAAATGTTGGTGTATGTTCTTTTTTGGTTTCGTCTAAATCAACTTTGTAGAGTTCTGAAGTAATGCTGTCAAATGCAATGTTGGTGTCGGCTTTGCTTAATGCAAAACCGTCTAATAAATTTTCTTTTTCTAAAGGCAGTTCTTCCTCTTTCTTTCCGAATAAGTCGTTAGCAGGAACTTTTAAATAAAACTGTGGCAAATTGATTTGTTCTGCCTGTTCTCGGAAAATATCTTTAATGCTGTATGTTTTCACAAGCTGTTGTATTTCGTTTGGTAAAGCCGTTGTATTGTTTGCTTCCATTTCGGAAACAGTTTTTTCAAAGGCTTCATTTTGTTCAATGGCAGTCTTTTCTAAATTATGAATTGTGAGTGATGAGTTATTTTCGGAATGATGAGTTAGAAGTGATGAATGATGAATTGTTTCTTCGTTCCAATTTCCTATTCGGCTTATATCAATATCATCAGCAATATTTTCTTTTGTATCAACCTGATTTTTGCCAAATCCCAGCTCTTGATTTATAACTTCTAACTTATCTCTCTTAACTTCTAACTCATCACTCATCACTCTATAATCCTTATCGCTAAAACCTGCTTTGTTCAAACCTTTCACAATGTTGTCCAATGTGTCAAGGAATTTTGAAGAAGCCGTTAATACATAACTCAAATTGAGTAGCGGGAAATTATGTTTCATTA
Organism: Niabella sp.; assembly: GCA_039811305.1. GTDB lineage: Bacteria > Bacteroidota > Bacteroidia > Chitinophagales > Chitinophagaceae > Niabella. Next base: position 21,219 of record JBDHYK010000017.1, on the reverse strand, counting down.
CATACGGTTGGCGTAAAACCCTGCCTAAAATTTGCTCAACATCTACTGCTGAACTTTTGTCTGCCAATGATGCCAAGATGTAAGCAAACGGGCAGTCCCAACCTTCTTTTAATGCGTTGATGGTAATGATATAGCGGACTTCACAGTCTTTGCTCATCAAGTCAATTCCTTTTATTTCGTTGATGTTTGCCGTTTTTATTTTGATTTGCTCGGCAGGTATTTTTAACTCAATGAGTTTTTCTTTCAGTTTCTGAACGTTTGATTTTTCTTCTTCGGCATTCAAAAAGTCTTTTCCGTTTTTTGGTTGTACTTGAAACAACACAATGGGACGAATGTATTTACCGCCTTTCCCTGCCTTGCCGGCAGGCAGGTTTTCTTCGTCAATGGCTTGCAGTTCCAAGCGTTTTTGAAGTTGCAAAGCCGAATTGATTACTTCTGTTTTGTCCTGATGATTGTAAACAATAACAGGCAGTTTAACCATGTTTTCCTTTTTCAGCTCCAAGGCATCTATAAAACTGATGATGTTGCTGTTTTTTCTAGGAGTTGCTGTAAGGTCAAGAATAAAACAAGGGTTAAACTCTTTAAGCATATCTACACTTAAATCCGTTTCGGCATTGTGGCTTTCGTCCACTACTATCATTGGGTTTAAGAATTGCATTACTTTCATCAAAGAAATTTCTTCGTCTTTACCGAGCAATGCTTCAAACGATTGCAACGAGCCGTTTTGCTCAAATACTTTTCTACCTTCTTTATTTGCAGTTCTGATGCTGTCAAAACTTAAAACAAAAATGTTCAACTGCTCTTTTACCGAAGTGGCATTAAATCCGCTTCCCTGCAATAGTTCTGCTTTGTCAAATACTTCTACTTTGTTTCCGAAATGAGAATTGATTTTTTGGCGGTAAGGGTGGTTGGTGTCTTTAAGGTTTTTAATGGTTTGGTCTAAAATGGTAATGGACGGGACCAACCAAACTACTGCCTTGGGTTTGTCGTAAGCAAAAGCATCAAAAATGGTTTTAATGGCATTGCAGGCAATAAAAGTTTTGCCGCCTGCCGTTGGCACTTTTACACAAATGTGCGGAACACGGGGAACATTGTTTTTGTAGGGTTCTATGGCTGTCCCTGAATACGGAAACAAAGGCGTTCTTGGGTGCTTTGCCCAAAAATTATAAAAAGCGTCCTTTACATCTTTGGTTTCTTGTATATATTCAAGAAACAATGAAAGGTCGTTGATTACCTGCTGTTGATATGGTTTAAGTTCCATTTACGATTTTTGATTTTTTGATTTACGATTTTCATTCTCTCGTGCGGTTTTAACAGATGCCACAGCGATAGAAACGATTTCGTTTACTTCCTTTTTTATTGCTTCTATTCGGTCTGAGTCAATAAGATTACTTTCTTCCAATACTTCTAACCAATATTGTGTTTCATCGGCTTCTTCTTCCACGATTTTTAGCTTGTTTATAAAATCTGCTGAAGATTTTGTCCTGCAAGCTGCCCGATAATTTGCACCGATTGAGGTTGAACTTCTTATGATTTGTTTAGCAATAGCCCAAGCCGAAGGCTTATTGGGCAATTCATCAACTAACTTGATTGCTTCAAGCCCAATTTGTTTCGTCCTCTTTTTAATAAGTTCCTGCATAATCGTATATCATTATATCGTCAATCCAAAATTTATTCGTCAATCTTTCAATCGAAATTCGTCAATGAATTTGGAAGCATAAGCAGAAAGGGTATGGATTTTTCATATTCCAGTTTCTCATAAAAAAGCCCCAACCTTGCAAGGTTTTTGTAATAATCATTTACATGTTTGTAATAATACTTTTCAGATTTTATGTACCAGGCCCGTTCACCCAGTTTTTCTGCTAAAAACCATTTTTCCAGCAGGCGTGAAATTCTGCCATTGCCATCTCCAAAAGGGTGAATGTTTACAAATGCCAAATGAATAAAAGAAGCGTAGTAAAAGGTTTCTTCAATAGTTAAAGTTTTATTCAATAGCATTTCAATTTCTTTCCATAAAAGATTGTATCTTGCTTTAACGATTGCCGCAGGTGCAGCTTCGTATTGTATTCTCCCTGTTTTATGCTCTAACACAACCATTTCTGATGTGCGAATAATTCCCTGTTGATTTGTTGGTAACAAATGGGCAGCAATAAGTAGATGTGCTTGCAAAAAGTTACCTTGTGTAAGTTTATTGTCTTTGGCAAAAAGATATGCTTTATACAAATCGTTAGGTTTTTCTGTAAGTTCAGGCAAGTATTCAATATTTAATACTTTGTGTTTCACATAGCTGTCCACTTCCATTTGTTCACCTTCAATTTTTGAGGATGACATTACAGAGACAGAAGTATAAAATGTAAAACTATGTGGCTCTAATTCCATTTTTTGTATAGCAGAAAATTCCTCTTGGATATCTATGTCTAACATAGATTTCCACGTTTTGAAATATTCCGATTTTATTAATTTGCTCATTTGTCTGAATTTGGGTTTATTGGATTTGGGGATTACCGGATTGTTTATTCGGAATAGTATTTGGCGTTTTATTGAGTGGATGCCTTAACCTTTTCACTTCTAAACTTCTTGCACCAAAATTTATTAGTAATCCTTTATCTTATTTGTATGCAACTAAATAATTTAATCCTTGTGCCAAGTGCACATCTTCTAATGCCACGAGTGCTTTTAGCTCCACCATCACTTCATTCTCAACCAAAAAATCAGCCCTTCGTGTTCCTATTTCTTCCCCTTCATAGAAAATTTGCATTTCAAGTTCTCTTGCAAAACCCAAACCCGCTTTTCTCATTTCAATTGCTAAAGCCCTTTGATATATTACTTCCTGAAATCCATTACCTAAAGTTGAATGTACTTTCATGGCACATCCAATAATTTTATAGGTAAGTTCATCTTCAATTTTTTCTTTTTCCATTTTTTAATCCTTTAATCTCTTTATCCGATAAATCCAAATTCTGACAGTTAGAAGCGTGTTATATCGCGTGGGATTTTCTTAAAAATAATATGATGCTTGGTCATAAAATCCTTTGTCAACAAACAATTATCGGCATAAATCACATACTGCTCGGCTTTGGTTTTCATGGTGGCTAAAAAAGCATGGTCTAAGGTGGTTACTTCGTCTTGTTGGTAGTGAAAGTAATACGCTGTATCATTATGCGTTCCTAAATATGATTTCGGATTTACGATTTTATATTTATGATTTACGATTTTAGATTTACGATTTAAATCATCCTTCGTCAATCGTAAATCGTCCTTCGACAATCGTAAATCAGATTGTAAATCATCACTCGTCAATCGTAAATTTTTCTTTGTTTCGGTGTAATAAACGTATTGGCGAATTTTCTCCACGCCTACCAATTCATTCAAATTACCATCTTCTAAAAACATGGGCAGTCCCAACTCGTAAAAATCAAAAGCCAGATTTGGATTCGTCTGATTTTTGGATTTTTGGATTCCTTTTTTCTCAATAAAATCCTGTTCATCCTTTAATCCGGAAAATTCTAATTCAGACATTTTCTTGATTACGCGTTTTACCCGCTCCGCTGTAATCGTTTCGGCATAATCTTCCATTTCCACAAGGATAAACTTTCGGTTGCCTCCATCTTGTTTGTTGAGATTTAAAACTGCATGGGCAGTCGTGCCAGTGCCAGCAAAGGAATCAAGTATAATCGAATTTTTATCCGTAGATAATTCTAATATTCTGCGAACTAATGTTGATGGTTTAGGAGTTTGAAAAGGAGAACTTTCATTTAAGAATATCTTTTTCAATTCTTGTTTTGCACTTTGATTATGCCCGACTTCTTCATGTAGCCAAATGGTAAGAGGAACTATTCCTTCCTGAACCTCAGAAAGGAATTTTTTTAATCGTGGAACGCCATCTCCTTTCTTGCCAAACCATATTCTATTGTCTGAAGCTAAATTGTCAAATCTTTCTTTTGATGTCATCCAACATCTTCCGTCAGTCGGATTTACTACTTTACCCGATGGGGTTGTAATAGGATAATCATAATCTTCGGAATATGTTTTAACAGTAAAATCGCTCGATGTCCAAATTCCTCTTGGGTCGTTATCTAAGTTCTTGTATCGTGAGTTTTGAGAATCTGTTCTGCTTAAAAGATTTCTTTTCCAATTCAGTTTGCTTTTGGCATAGCAAACAACGAAATCGTGGTTGTCCGAGAAATACTTTGCATCATTTTGAGGGCTAAATTTCTTCTGCCAAATAATGTTGTTAATGAAATTCCCTCCACCAAAAATCTCATCACAAACCAATTTCAAATTAGCTTGTTCATTATCATCAATAGAAATAAAAATTGCTCCATCTTCTGATAGTAGTTTGTGTAACAACTTCAAACGAGGGTACATCATGCAGCACCACTTATCATGTCTGCTTAAATCTTCACCTTCTTTTCCAACAACACTATGTAGCCACTTTTTAATTTTTGGGTCGTTCACATTGTCATTATACACCCAACCTTCGTTTCCTGTGTTGTAAGGTGGGTCTATGTAAATACATTTTATGCGTCCTTCGTATTCGGGCAAAAGGGCTTTCAGCGCTTCCAGGTTGTCGCCATGTATAATTTTGTTTCCGCTGTTGGTTTCTTGGTCTGTTTGTGTTCCATTGTCAAAGCCGTAGGAATGTTCCAATACCTTAAACGGCACATCCATGTGATGATTGATCACTTTATCTTTTCCTATCCAGTTTAATGTGGGCATTTATAAATATCTATTTCAATTCTTTTTATTGTCGGTAAAGTTAATTTTTTCCGCTCTATAATTGTCAAAAAAGCCTTTCAAACTGTCTGTTTCCCCAGAGTTGGGTGGTGGGTGGGCTTGGGTGCGGTTGGGCAAAATAAAATGTGCTGCAAAAGTGTCGGCTTGTGATTTGGCTTGCAGCTCTTTTTATTTTGGGACCTGCCTGCCGGCAGGCAGGAGCGTTGGCATTTTGTCTGTCGTTTTACTGTTCGTTTTCTGTTTGTTGTGTCGTCTTTTAGGCTTGTAACGGACAGGTATTGCCGATGGTGGGGAAATAGAATTTCGTCCGCTGGAACCGCTGCCTGTTTTTTTGCTAAAGATAAATAATAAGAACCTGCCTGCCGGCAGGCAGGCTAAAGCTGGGCTTTATTCGTCAAGCCCCGAACCGCAGTACAATAGAATTACCGCTGCTGATTGCTCTTCCGTCCAGCCCCACTATTGGCAATACCAATGTTGGCTGTTCGTGCCTTTGTCATGCAGGTTGTTTTGTCTTACGTTTCGTCCGTAATGTTTTACGTTGGTCTCTCAATTTTTGTTTGGCTTTAGCCGTTCTTATGTATTCGCTTATAGCAAGAAATTCTTCTTTTGTCGGTGTTGGTCCACCACCGATAAAGTCAACATCAAGTTCTATTTTCTTTTTCATGGTTGTTAATTTTTAAAGTATTTATCAATAAGTCGCAATGCTGCTGGCGTGTCAATAATCATGATGTGCCCACCAAAGTGCATTGCTCCCAAAGTTTTTGTATAATGGTCAATCAACTGTGTCTTTGAAACGAAAGAAACGTTTCCCTCAAATCCACGTTGAAATGAAAGACGGCAGGCAAATGCTACAAGGTTTCCTGGAACGCCAGCATAAACTTTAGATTTCCCTTTATTAAACGGTGCACTCTCAACCAAGTGCATATAAACATGGTCTGACCTTATTTCAATGCTAATTAGTCCTTGAATTACTGATAGTGCGATTGGAATTGTTAGCTTATAAACCTCCCTTTCTGGCTGCTTAAATTCGAATTTCCAGTCAAACTGCCAACCATTTTTCTTTGCCACCGATTTAAGGTCTGCCGATGTTAGCAAAGTGATATTGGTAGGAAATATGTCTCCAGTTAAAACATTTTCAATGGAATTAGTGAGTTTGTCAACAATGAAGTCAAGCTCTATTCGGTTACTTTTTTTCACTCCGCTAAGTTAAGAAATATTGAGCTAAAAAGGTCGTCTCGTTAGTGTACAGTGGCATGACCGCTAACTCTCAAATATACGAATGTTTGATATTCTGCCAAAAAAATATAAAAAGTTCAAATCTTTCTTATTTTTCAATGGGTTAGCCTCAAAAATAATTGTACTTATTGTGCGTTATTTGTATTTTTACAGAAGATTACAATACAAAACACGAATATCATGAATACGGAGAGCCCCATAAAATTAAAATTGGATAGCTTTGTTTTTGAAACAGGAGTGCATAATGGCAAAAACGTAATTTGGGTTGTTTTTCCCTATAATACCGAGCTTATTTCGGCTCTCAGAAGCAGTGTTAAAGCCTATTGGAGCCAAACTAACAAAAAATGGTATGTAATGGACAACTTGTATCATAGAAACTTATTTAATATCGAGCCTGATTATTACGGAAAATCGGCGTTTATGGACATTTCACCTATTAACCAACCTGCCTTAAAACGTTTTGTGGAACAGCTGAAGCTAAAGGCCTACAGCCCTAATACCATCCGTACCTATTCCACAGAATTTATACAACTTTTGAAAATTATTAAAAATCATTCGGTGGACGATCTGTCTTCTGAAAAACTAAGATCGTATTTATTGTATTGCATCAATACCTTGAAACTTTCGGAAAATCTGATTCACAGCCGATTGAATGCCCTCAAATTTTATTTTGAACAAGTACTGCACCGAGAGAAATTTTTTACAGAAATTCCCCGCCCCAAAAAACCCAGCCTTATGCCTAAGGCCATTTCTACGCAGGATATAAGAAAAATGCTGAACCACTTGGACAACCCCAAACACCAGCTTTTGCTAAAAATGTGCTACGAAATGGGCTTGCGGGTCAGTGAATTGGTCAACCTAAAAATTACGGATATTGACAGCCCCCGAATGCAGGCGTTGGTGCGCGGCAAAGGCAAAAAAGACCGTTATGTGGTATTGCCTGCATCGGTTTTGGGGCTACTTAGGGCCTACTATTTGAAATACAAACCGAAAGAATATCTTTTTGAAGGACAATTGGGCGGCCAATATTCAGTACGTGCGGTGCAACAGGTTTTTAAAAACACAATGAAAAAAGCTAAAATCAACAAAAAAGTAGGAGTGTACAGCCTACGGCATTCCTATGCCACGCTTTTGATAGAGCAAGGTACAGATATTCGATTTGTGCAGGAACTTATAGGCCACAACAACATTAAAACCACTATGATTTATACAGCATTGACCGATGCGGCACAGCGAAAAATCAAAAGCCCCCTGGATAGTTTATAACCGGGAAAAAATGGAGAAGGTAAAAGCCTGGGGCTCGGTTCTCGCTTTCATCAGCTCGTACGGCGGTTAGCGATTCAACTTTTTCGTAGTGCCGGTTTTAGTGTCAGGCCTTTGGCCCGTTGAAAATATTTTCAGGCAATTTTTTTGCACGAGCCCTCCTGCAAAGCCAGGGATTTTATGTTTTTGCTGTTCTATTTTTACTTGTACAGAACCTGTTTTCGGGTTAAGGATTGCCCCCGATTGTAAAATCAGTAACCGGGCCTGTTTAACGTCCTTTGGGTGGGGCGTTCTGTGACAAAATGAATTTTTGCTACGAAGGCTTCTGCCTGTTTCCCCAAAAGGTGGTTTTGGAAATTCTTTATGTTGGAATGTGTACGCGTTCCATAACTTTTGGAGACACACCGGTAAAGCTAAAGCCTCCATCGTGGAACAGGTTCTGCATGGTTACATACCGGGTTAGGTCGCTGAAAAGGGATACACAGTAATTGGCACAGTCTTCTGAAGGGGCATTTCCTAAGGGACTCATTTTTTCAGCATAGTCCAAAAAGCCTTCAAAACCTTTCACTCCGCTGCCTGCCGTGGTGCGTACAGGCGATTGAGACACCGTATTTACCCTTACTTTTTTCTTGATTCCATAATAATAGCCAAAATTACGTGCAATGCTTTCCAATAGCGCTTTTGCATCGGACATTTCATTATAATTTGGAAATACACGCTGTGCAGCAATATAGGATAAGGCAACTACACTGCCCCATTCGTTAAGGGCATCCATGTCCCAGGCTACTCTTAAAATTTTGTGTAAACTAATGGAGGATATATCAAAAGTTCTCAAGTTATGGGTATAGCTAACATTTTGATACTCAATACCTTTTCGCATATTTACACTCATTCCGATCGAGTGCAGAATAAAATCAATGCCGCCTCCAAAATGCTCCATGCTTTGTGTGAAAAGCGTTTTCAGTTCGTCAAGGTGCGTGGCATCGGCACCAATAACGGGGGCATTACCACATTGTTCAGAAAGTTTTGAAATTTCTCCCATACGCAGTGCAACGGGTGCATTGGTAAGCACCAATCGAGCACCTTCGTCGTGGCATTTAGCAGCAACCTTCCATGCGATAGATTTTTCGTCCAACGCACCAAAAATAATTCCGTTCTTTCCTTGTAGTAAATTATGCGACATAACTTTTTGTTTTGTTAAAAGTAAAAGTAAGGAAAAAGTAGTTTGCTTTTAGTTTCCTTCAAAAATTTTTAATCGAAAATCTTTGAAAATGAATGTTAATCAGCAATATATACATACATCAATCCCATTAAAATGAATCCGGCGCAATAAATACCTGCTAAGGCCAAAAATAATAAAACCGCGTATCCGATGATTGCAAACCAGCTATCGGCCGAGGTGAGCTTGTTATTAAGGTAACGATAGGTGGCAACGCCTCCTAAAAACATCAGGGACACAATGGCAATGGAAATTACAAATTTGAGCCAAAAGTTCATGCGATAACGACTTGTTTACAACTGAACCATTTCACGGGCATTTTCCAATGCGGCGGGTGTTGGCCGTTCGCCACCCAACATTTGAGCCACAGTTGCAATGCGTTCCTCATGGTTCAGCAGGCGAATATGCGCTTTCACCGCACCATTGGATAGTTGTTTATATACAAAGTAATGCGAGTGGGCTTTCGCCGCTATCTGGGGTTGGTGCGTAATGCAGATCACCTGCCTTGTTGCGGCGAGTTCTTTCATAATAATACCCACCTGTTTTGCGGCTTCGCCGGAAATGCCGGTATCAATTTCATCAAAAATTAAAGTTGGCAAATCCATAGTTTGTGCCACCATACTTTTTATACACAGCATCAACCGACTCAGTTCCCCGCCACTGGCTACCTTATTTACCGGTTTGAACTGGCCGCTCCGATTTGCATCAAACAAAAACTCCACTTTATCTTTACCTGAAACAGATAAGGGTTCGGGTTGCAGGTCTACTTTTAGTTGCGCATTGGGCATACCTACCTGGGCTAAAAGTTGATGAACACGAGTTTCGAACGGCTTTTTTTGTTTTTTTCGGTTTTCCGAAATCTGATCGGCTACCTGTGCCGCCTGCTGATACTCCTGTTCCGTCTGCAAGGCCATTTGCCGAATTTTGTCGTTATTATGGGTTACGGCTTGCAGTTTCTCGCTCAATTGTTGTTGAATAGCCAACAATTCACCTGTAGATTGAACGCCGTGTTTCTTTTGTAGTTTATAACCTAAGGAAAGGCGCTCGTTGTATTGTTCTGTTTTTTCGGTATCGAAATGGATCCGGCTGTTGACCAATGCCAACTCGGAAGCTATGTCTTGCAATTCTACTTGTGCACTGTACAATCTTTCAATGAGGGAGGGTAAATCTTTTTGGAAATTGCTGTAATGACTCAAAAGGTTGGCCATACTTTTTACTTGTTGCACCAGGGGCTGATCGCTTTCTTCCAACTGCTGATACACATCCGCTAACGCGGTTTTGATTGCTTCGGCGTTCGACATCAGTTTTAGTTCCGATTCAAGTTCTTCCAATTCGTTTTCTTTAAAGTCGGCCGCTGCCAGTTCCTGATATTGAAACTGGTTGTAATCCATTTCTTTTTCCAGTTGTTGTTGTTGAAGTTGTAGTTCAGCCAATTTTTTTGATGATTGGATCCACCGCTTATAAAATTGTTGGTAGGCTGTAAGGAGCTGTTGATTACCGGCCAGTACGTCGGTTACTTCAATTTGAAAAGCTGCTTTGCCAACGATCAGGTTGTCGAATTGTTGATGAAGATCTACCAAAAGGGCTCCTAATGCCTGTAATTGCAAAAGGCTTACCGGTGTGTCGTTAATAAAAGCCCTGCTTTTCCCATTTGCCGCTATCTCTCGCCTGATAAGGATTTCCGGTTGTGGATCCAGGTCATTTGTTTTTAAAAACTCAATAACAGGTTTTGTATTCTCAGGCACAAACCTGCCTTCAATCACAGATTTCTTTTCTTTGTTTACCAAAACGCTTGTGTCGGCTCGCTCACCCAAAATCAGGTTCAGGGCACCGATGAGGATAGATTTTCCGGCCCCGGTTTCTCCCGTAATGATGTTCATCCCTTTTGAAAAATCAATTTCCAGCTCATCAATGATCGTGTAATTGGTTATATACAGATGCTGCAGCATAATAACAAATTTAGGAAGCTATCGGGTATTTGCCACCCTCTGATTAAAATTTTTAGAAATTAGGAACCCGCTGTTGCTGATTCGTAAATAATGAACTCAGAACTTGAAAGTAAAAAAGAACCAATTGTAAATTTCTCAAAGGATTTACTCAAAAAGTTCATATTTCGATTTGGGCCTGCGGGCATCCAGCCATTGGAACCCTTCTAATTTCATTTCAGAGGGTTTCGCTCTTTGTATGGGGTGCAGGGTTCCTTTTGCCTGGCCCCGGAATACAACTTTTTGAACTTCTTTTTTCTTTAGATATACGTCAATAATATCGGATGTGGATTGATTGATACCCGTAAAGGCGCTATCCTCGTCCTGGATGTAGTAGATACTGGCTGCACTTCCCTTTGCCCTTACCGAATCCAAATCTCCATCGGTGAAAAAACCATCCATTCGAGAAGATTTAATCTGGTTGAAGGCTTCTTTCTGCAAATGGGTTACCATAAAACTGTTTTTTATGGCTTCAAACCAACTGGGTTGTTTGTTGCGGGTGTGCAGGTGTATGGTGTCGCCGGTAATTTGGTTTTCTTTACCCCATACAACCGGGTTTTTGTACAAACGAAACACAGAATCTTTGAAAGAATAAAACATACTATCTGAAACCGCCTGCATAGAATCCGTATAAATTTTTACATTATGAAAGGCTTCAAAATATCGGTTGGTGCTGTCATTTTCTGCAAGTTCTTTTTCCTTTGGCGAGGCATCGGCAGTCAATGGCTCCTGCTGATTCCCTGTTTTTAGCAGGGTAGTGTCCGTACCACCAGTTCGATTGGCATTTGCAGTAGGGGTATTCGTTTTTTCGGGGGCTGCTTTAGCTTGAGGTTTCCCAGGGGCAGCGGAAGGGGTGGTGCGGGTTTTATTTTTGGGATCAATCGTTTTCTTTGCTGTTTCAATATTTTTTTTCTGATTCGTTACAGCGGCTACTAAAGAGTCTGCTGCCAATAAGGTTGTAGTATCTTTTACCAGCGCCCCTATGCTGTCCCGACTGGTTTTCAAAGAATCTGGGAGCAGTGGTTTTTGTTTTGCTACCGATAGCAGGCTGTCGGGGGGTAGCATTGCCTCCGGTTCTATTTTTTTAATCGAATCTTGCGCCGGCATAACAGGAAGGGTAGGAGTAGCCATTTTTGATGTGTCAGCCGGCTGTGCGGGTATTAAATCAACCTGTGGAGCACCAGCCTGCGGGGGTTGAGGATGGTTACTATCGCTTAGGGAATCTGTATTATCGGTGGTTCCGGGTTTGCTGATGTCTCTTCGCGCAGCAAGATCGGTTAGGCGAGCGCTAAAAAGTGTATCGGCTGCCACAAAAATAGAGTCGTTTTCCTGTTTTATAATCATTAACGGCTTTTGTGTGGCTAACATCGCCTGGCTAATGCGATCCTGATAAACCAGGTTGGCGATCACAATGGTATTTCGGGTAGAGTCAACAATGCGTGCATTGCCTTCTGCCTGTGCCAATTTTTCTGTAAGCGCCACTTTATCCGCCGTTAGGGTACTTTGGTTATCGTTATTGATGAAAGGTCGTTGGTTAAATTCGGCATCACCGGTACGTAGGTTATAAAATCCGTCTTTGGTAAGAATGGTACGATTGGCACTGTCTTTAATGGTAGTTTGAGAAATAAAGCGTGCGATTTGAGACCCGGTATTGTATAAGAGGGAGTCTGCTTTTATATGATAGGCGGGGTCGTTTACCACCACACTATTTTTAAAATAAGCATCTTTTAGATCACTATAATAAAAACCTTCTTTGCTGGTGATTATCGTTTTTTTGTTCACCACTTTGCCGTTGTTGTTATAACTGGCAATACTGCGTCCCATATCGTATTGCATGCTGGGGGTGGTAAGGGTGGCCACACCATCGGTCAATTTTACATTGCCATCCAGGAAGGCTACCTGTTTTTCTTCCAAATAGCGGAGGTGGTCGGCATAAACATCGGTTGTATCGGAGTCTTTTATATGCACATCGCCCCAGGCTTCAAAAGTTTTGGTTTTTTCGTTTTTAATACAACGCTTGCAAAAAAACACGGAGTTTCCCTGCCGTAGCTTTACGTTTCCTTCTAAAATTACCAGGTTGGTACTGTCGGCTGTTTTTTGCAATGTAGTTATATCGGCGCGTTCTACAATTACCAGATTACCAGCTTTGCTGGCCACGGGTTGGGCGGTAGCCATAGCATAGCAGCCCAATAGGGCAATGAGGATCGCCCCATATTTTTTCAAACTTGCTATGTAAAAAGTTAATTTGTGGATCACCTGGGTATTGAATCTTTTAGTGCCGGCGCTGTGAGTTCTCCGGGTTTATTTTTTCTGCCAAAAACTGAAATGTTTACATATCTTTTGGGGTGCACTCTGAGGTCGTCCAAAAGAATTTCGGCACTCAGCATCACATTGTTAAGTTTGTTGTAGAGTCGTTTATCATTGATAAGGGCTCCTAAGCTGCCATCGGGGCTCGAAATTTTAGCAAGAGTACCTTTTACTTCTGCCATAGTTTGGTTTAGGGTATCCAGTGTATTTTCTAAACGAAGTTGTGCCAGATCTTTACTAAAAGTATTGGCGTTATTTAAAATTTGTTCAATCCCCTGGTTCTGATTTTTAAGATTGGCGGTAATGGCATTAATATTATTGAGCGAGGCAGAGAGGGGCTGGGTAGCCTCCGAAATCATTGAGTTGAGTGCGGCGATGGTGAGTTTTAGATGCGCGATGGAGGCTTGTAAATCTTGCTGCATCGAAGGAGATAAAGTGCTGTTAACTCCCGAAAGTAGCAAATTGATGGAATCGGCTACATTACCCACCTTCGACATTAAGGGTTTGGCCTCTGAAGTAAGATCGCCCAACAAGCCCTCTTCCACACGGGTGGCTATGCGGTCGCCGGTTTTTAAATAGGTTTTGGCGTCGCCTTTTTCAATTACAATTGAGGAAGCCCCTAACAGACTACCGGCAATATAGGCTGTAGAGTTTTCAGGGATATTAATATTTTGAGAAATACTTAAAGTAACTTTTATGGCCGAAAGGTTCTCATCGGCAGGTACCATATCATACACCGTTCCTACGGTAAGCCCGTTAATTTTTACAAAATTTGATTTTTCAAGCCCTCCCACAGATGAAAAAACAGCATATAATTTTGGGGTTCTGCTAAAAACGTCTTTTCCTTTCAAGTACCTGAAACCAAAAATAAGGGAAATAACCGCCACCAAGGCTAATGCTCCTACTTTAAGTTCGTTCGATAGCTTCATGATTGGTAAGTTATGTTTTTTCTTTGTACAAGATAAGTTAAAAACGATACATTTCGTTAGCCAGTTCTACCGGATTCAAGGTTAACTATTACAACTTATTCTTTTACAAGACGATCAATAATTTATTACACTACAAAAACCTGCGGCAAATTACTTCAAAAATCCCATATTTTTCAAAAATGCAGCATGAATAAATATTTTGGAGTACTTAGTTTTCAGCCTGGGGTACGTTTCCTTTATTAATGTACGTGGTAACGGCCCTTGCAATTGAGTTTACGATTGCTGCCTGACCGGCTTCACTCATCAGGTATTGCTCTTCTTCTTTATTACTGATAAAACCTATTTCTACCAAAATACTGGGCATCCCGGTAGCCTGAAGTACCCAAATACCTTTGTGATTGCGCTGCTGCACACCGCGGCTGGTTCTCCCATCCGCAACAAACTCATTTTCTACCAAACTGGCTAAGGTATAGCTTTTTCTAAAATAATGCTGAGCATATAACAGCATACGGGCTTTTTCCGCCGGATCATTCATGTCGGGCATCTTCAAAGTACCCGTAGAATCTTCTTCTTCCTGATAATAATCATCATTGTTGGTTATGGAAGACAGTTTTTGTTCGTTTTTGCCAACCGCCCAAATGTAGGTTTCGGTGCCAGAAGCCTTATTATCTACCCAAAAGTCCTGATACCGGTGCACATAATAGGTTTGTTTTACTTTCTTTTTCCCCTTTCTTACATAACGGGTACGCGCTTCAGAGCCTACAACCCGTTTTTCGTACCAGCCACCGGGTTTTCGGCCTGCTGCATTGCAATGGATCGAAATAAACAGGTCGCCACCATTTCGGTTGGCAAAATCGGCACGCCAGCGGTTGGCAGCATCCTTCGTTGGCGAGTTTCCGGGCAGAGAGGTGGTAGTGCGTGTTTCAAGAATCTTTACCTCGGGTAATTGCTCTCGAAGTGCCCGGGCAAGTTTCAACGCTACCTGTAAGTTCACAGTAGCCTCATTAGTAACCATGCCGGGAGCGCCCGTATCGTAACCGCCATGCCCTGCATCCACAATAATCGTTCGAACCGTACCCGGCTTCTGTCCGTTTTGTGAAAAACTGGCTGTTGATGAAAAAATAAACAGTAATACAAATAAAATAAGCCTCTGGATCATTAATTTTTTTTATTTCTGGAAAATTTTAAACGCATCTGCAAACCTTTATAATTTCTTTAAGTGGTAATTAACCTGTAATTAATACATTTGCGTTCTTTGGAACTCATTTAATGCGCAAATTTATAAGATTTTTCTTCGTGCCCGTGCTTACTGCTACCACTGTTGTAGCCGTAAGCGCTGGTTTTTCTACTACTTTTAACAGCGCTTTAAAGGTTGAGGATGAAAAAAGGGCTATCCCTGCTCGTTCTTATGACGAAATTACCCCGGTTCCGGTAAAAAAACTGCGTCCCGCATTAGCAGATACTATCAAATTGCCAGATACAACCCTAAGAAAAGATACGAGTATTTTGACAGATACCCTTAAAAACACTGCAGATTCTTTAAAGATGGATTCTGTAAGAAGGGCATTGAACGACACGTTCTCGCTAAAAATTTCCAAAGACACTATCGAGGCTCCCGTTCAGTATGTAGCCGAAGATTCTGCTGTGGGTCTGATGACCAAAAAAACCATTATCCTTTATGGTAAAGCCAAAGCAGATTATCAGGATATGAGCCTGACAGCACCAGTAATTGAACTGGATCAAGGCTCCAATATTTTAAAAGCACAACCAAAAAGAGACAGTTTGGGTGAAATTGTGGACTATGCCGAAATGAAGCAGGGGCAAGAGGAATATAAAACTGAAGGGTTAGAATATAATTTCAAAACACAAAAGGGGATCAGCAAAGGCACCATCACCCAACAGGGCGAAATGTATGTGCATACCGAAGTGGCTAAAAAAGTGGAAGCGAATACCATGTATGCTTTGGGAACTTTTTTAACTACTTGTAATTTAGACCATCCTCACTTTGGTTTTAGAGCAAAAAGAGCCAAAATTATCAATCAAAAATTGGCGGTTACGGGTGCGGTACGACCCGAATTCGACTCGGTGCCGGTTCCTATTTATTTGCCTTTTGGGTTTTACCCTCTGTACCAGGGGCGCCACTCGGGCTTTATGGCTCCCAGTTTTGAAACCAACGACCAACGTGGCTTAGGTTTGTCCAGAATGGGATATTACCATGTGATTAGTCAATACTCAGATGTTCAATTGTACGGGGATGTGTACTCCTTGGGATCCTGGTCGCTTACCGTAAACCCACGCTATCAACGCAATTACAAGTACACGGGAAACCTCAGCCTAACCTATATGAGAACCCAAACAAACTTTAAAGGAGACAAAGACTACTCGGTACTTAAAAACTACTCGGTAACCTGGTCGCATAGTGCTGATATGAAGGCTCGTCCGGGTACAACATTTATGGGGAGTGTTAATTATGCTACTTCCCGTTTTGACCGTAATGTACCCAATAATCTGATGCAGAACTATAATAATCAGTTAGGTTCGTCTATTTCTTACAGTAAAACCTGGCAGAACCGGCCTTTTAATTTTACTGCAAGTGCCAATCACAGCCAAACCAACAGCACCAATTCGGTTACCCTGAATATTCCTGACATCGGTTTTACGGTAAGTACGCTTTATCCGTTTCAACGAAAGGAAGGAACCGGCTCTAAAAAGTGGTATGAACAATTAGGCGTTGGATACCAGGGAAGTTTCAGAAACAATATGGGGTTCAACGATACCGTGGATCACAAAAAAGTGTATGGAAAGTCCTTAATGGGACACCTGCTCGATACCCTGCAATGGACAGCCAATCATAGTATTCCCATCTCTTTGTCGCTGCCACCTATTTTGGGCGGAGCGATCACCGTGGCGCCATCCATTAGTTTTTCCATGGCTTGGGTTGACAGAAGTTCCAGCTTCAATTGGGTACATAGAGACAAAGACAGCCTGGGAAGAAATAGGGATACCATTCAATATTCCATGAACAAGGGGTTTTATATTAAACCCAATGCCTCTGCCGGCCTTAGTTTTAGCACTGCTCTTTTCGGCACCTACCAGTTTCGAAATAAAAAAGTTGCAGCGATCCGCCACGTGGCAAGGCCCTCCTTAGGATTGAGTTACACCCCCGACTTTACCAAAAACCAATGGGAAAGTGTTCAAATTGACAGTATTGGCACCCGGGCCCTTTACAATAAGTTAGAAGCGAGCTCCTATCTCAACACAAGAAACAGTCAGTTTGTTAGCAGAAAGAGCGGTAACATCAGTTTTGGCTTTGATAATAACCTTGAAATGAAAGTGCGCAATAAAAAGCAGAACCCTAAGGATACCACAGAAGCTTCTGACCAGATGAATTCGGAAGAGGAATATCGAAAAGTAAGAATAATAGAAGGTTTTGGAATGAATACCTCCTATAATATTTTTGCCGACTCTATGAACCTGTCGCCAATCAGCATCTATTTTAGAACCAATTTGTTGGAAAAAATAAACTTGAGCGCAGGGGCTACGCTTACGCCCTACCAATTAAACAACGCAGGGTATGCTACTTCCAAGTATGCCTGGCAGGGGGGCAAATTCAGCGTTGGAAGAATTACCAGCGCCAATATATCCATGAGCACCAGCTTTCAGAGCAAGCCAAAAGACGCTGCCAAAGAAAAGAAAAAGCAAGATGCCATGAACGAGGCTTTGAACGATCCGATGTTACAGGCCGATCAGCAACGGCTGATGGAGTATATGCGACAAAACCCATCGGAATTTGTAGATTTTAATACCCCCTGGAGTTTGAGTTTGTCGTTTTCCATGAGCTATTCCTTAGGGGGTTATGATGTTGAAAAAGCAAAATGGGCGCATAATATTACAGCAGGAACCAACTTTACCGGCAGCTTCAACCTTACTCCCAAATGGAACTTTAGCGTTACCGGCGATTACGACTTCAAAACTAAAAAGGTACAAAGATTAGGCATGGTAATTTCGCGCGACCTGCACTGCTGGCAGTTGGGCATCAATGTACAACCCATTGGATTGTTCAGAATGTTCAGCTTCACCATTAATCCTAAGGCAGGGATCCTGCAAGATTTGAAAATTAACCGTACCCGATCCTTCTCTTCTCAAAATTATTGATAGGCTACAGGCATACCGTTGTACCTCATTTTAATACCGACTGAAACAATTTGATTGCTGCTTCGGGAACCGGACAGATTTTCTTCTGTGTATAATCGTAACAGATTACACCCGTTTTAGCAAAAGCTACAGGAACTAATTGCCCTTCCTGCTCTTTTTCTAATTTATACACAATATCAAAAGCCACCCGTTGAAAATCATTAACCGCCACTGAAGCGATAATCGTATCTCCATAGAACGCTTCTTTTTTAAACTCAATTGCGGCATCTGCCATAATAAGGCTGGTACCGGCCAATTCCAGCTCACTGTACCCAAAATGAGCCAGAAACTGTAGTCTTGCTTCGTGAAGAATACTTAAAAAAGCGTCATTACCCACGTGCCCTCCATAATTGACATCGGTAATTCGCACAGGAATTTTTGTTGAAAACTGAAAAACGGGGGGTAGTGTAATTTTTATCCGGGCCATAACTATTTTTTGCAAATGTACTAAGCCTTAGAGAATGCCCGGGAATTATTAGTACCAAAAAGCTGCGAAACTTGCAAAAGAAACTTAATAAGAACACGGCTGGCAACCCAGGGTTATAATCCGTTTTCTTTGTTGGCTAATTCCAGAATATCTAAAAAATTATCTGGGGTAGAGGCTAAAAGCGAGGTAGCCAGCTCTTCCTGCCAGGCAGCAATCTTATGATTGCAATCCGTAGTAGCCGTTTCGCCAGCGATGCAATCGGCCAAATTGCCTAATTTTTTTGCAAGACGTACCACCGCGCCATCTTCTGTCATGAGCATAATATAGCGCCCCTGAATGTCTTTATTTTTTTCAAGGGTGGTAGCATACACATTGCCCGATGCAGTTCTGAGTTGAGCCACTGGCTGAACTCCACGATCATTTTTAGACTGGGGAGTAGCGGCAATCCCCGTACTGTAAGAAATGGGCGGCACTTCGGTTTCAGCAGAAGGAACAGTTGGAGATATGGGCGGAGGCGAAATAGTTACGGGGTGGTTACTTGCCATAACCTGTGGTTGCGGATCGCTGTTTTTTGATGATGTGCCAAAAAAATTGTAGGCTAAAATACCCGCCAGCCCAATAATGCTGGCTGCAACTAAATACCTTTTCCAGTTAATTTTCCCATTTTTAATAGGTTTTAACTTTAGTAAACCATCTTCTTCCTGAAGTTTTTGTTTAATATTTTGCCACGCAATTGAGGGTGGTGTAGCAGTAGCTTCCTGCAATTTTTTGGCAATTATTTCAAAAGAGGTGGTTTCTTCTATTTGGTTTTCAATACGGTTCCACACCGAAACTGGAGGAGCAATTTCAATATTTTTAAGTTTTTGAGAAACGTTTGCAAATTGTCCCAAAGCATCTAATTCTTCCACAATACGACCCCAAACCTCGGGTGGGGGTATCACTTCTAAATTATATATTTTATTTGGGCGGTCCATAGTTGTATCTCCTATCTTTTATCTCTGTGTTCAATATGTTTTCTTACCAGATCCTGTAGGATGGCTTTGGCACGTGATAGCTGCGATTTACTGGTGCCTTCGCTGATGTTGAGCATCTCGCTGATTTCTTTGTGCGAATAACCCTCTACCACATACATGTTAAACACGGTTTTATAACCTGGCGAAAGCTGCGTAACCAAGTCTAATATATCTTTTTCTGCCATTTCGTCCAGCGCCGATACGTATTTGCCTTCGATGGTATTTTCTTCTCTTTCGGTTACCGGCTGTATATATTTTTTTCGCCGGAAATACTCAATCGCCGTGTTTACAAATATCCTTCGAACCCATCCTTCAAAAGAACCCTCGCTTCGGAAGCTTTCCATTTTTCTGAAGACTTTTATAAATCCGTCCTGTAAAATGTCCTGCGCTTCATCGGCGTCCGATGCATACCGTAAACATACTGCGTACATTTTTGGAGAAAATCGTTTGTAAAGTTCTTCCTGCATTCGACGATCTTCTTCTATGCATCCTTTAATTAAGTCGCTTTCACTGATATTATGGTTGCTTCCTGAATCCAATTTATTTATTTTTTGTTAACATATTGACGGTTCAAATATACTATCAGTTTCTCAACTGCCTTAGCCCGGTGGCTATATTTTTGTTTTTCGTTCAAATTCATTGCGGCAAATGTTGTGGTAGCCCCCTTGGGTATAAATACCGGATCGTAGCCAAAACCCTGGTTTCCTGTAGCTTCCGCTGTGATCAGCCCTTCACAAATTCCTTCAAATTTAGTCTCTTCTCCATTAATAATCAAAGATATAACCGTACGAAACCTGGCACTGCGATCTGAAAAACCTTCCATTTCCTGTAATAGTTTCGCGCAATTGTCGTTGTAACTGGCATTTTCTCCGGCATACCGGGCGCTGTACACCCCTGGAGCACCCTTGAGGGCATCTACTTCCAGTCCGGTATCTTCGCTAAAACAGTTTTTCCCTGTTAGATTGAAAATCACCCTCGATTTTTCAGAAGCGTTTTCTTCAAGGGTCTCAAAAGGCTCCGGAATCTCCTGAAATATGCCCGCTTCTTTCAAGCTGATAATTTCAAAAAAAGAACTTATAAGATTCCGGATTTCGGTTACTTTATTGTTATTATTGGTAGCAAAAATGAGTGTCATCTGTGTTTTTTTGTTATTTTCCGATATTAAAAATCGTTTTTAGTGCTTCCCATAACCGTTGTCGGCTTGTTGGATTGCCGGGAATTTCTTCCAGAGCGGGCACCTGAATTACTACAGATTTTTCAAAACCCTGCACCTGAAACGCTGGAATGGCAAAAGGAAGTCCGAAGCTTTCCGTAGTAATTCCAAATAGTAAAATTACTTTACTGTTGAACTGTTGCACGAGGCTGCGGTAAGCCTCCGCGTTAAAATTGTGAAGATTGACGAGCGCTATGTCGTTCAGTCCTAACTCACAGGAACTCAGTATTTTAGTTAAATAAGACAACTGTTCATCGGGCAAATGGGTGCTATTGGCATAATTTACGGCTACCAACACCTGCTTTAGGTTATTGCCAAGATATTTTAACTCCGATCCTGTGGAAGTTGTAGTGGATTTTCTTTCCGTTTCAGTTTCTAAGGGTTCTGTCTGGGGTGCTGCCTCTACCAAATGCCGTGGATAGAGGTGGGCAACTACCGATGGAGAGAGCGTGATGTCGTTTAAAGTCATTTTTTCTAAAGTTTGTATCTATCTGCCCGAATTTGTTATTCTCTATAAAAACCCGCCTTCTTTTCTTAAAAGTTTAAAGTATTGATCCAGTTTTACTCCCAATGACTTCTCAAAAGAAATTTTCATGTCTTCGGGTTGGGGATGTTTGTTTTTCCATTGATTAAAATAGTTCTGAAAGGCTTTGTCCACCTGATCGCGCCCAAAACTTACTTCCAGAATATAAATCC
>JBDHYK010000016.1:0-27883 GCA_039811305.1 Niabella sp. | reverse complement strand
GAATTCTGACAGACCAACCCCCTGTGACCAAGGTCCCTGTCAGTGAAAAATACTACTGCAAAAAACATTAAGGATTGGTCCACCAGTTTCATTTTAATTATAAATTAATCGTGGATATTCAAGAAATTATTGTTAGACAGGCTGTACCGGAAGATAAAAGATTTTCCAAAACAATTACCGACGAAATGGAAGCCTCTGCCAAAGCCAGGGGTACCGGTATTGCAAAACGCAGCCCCGAATACATTGAAAAAAAAATAGACGAGGGGAAAGCCGTGATTGCCCTTACTAAAAGCGGAGAATGGGCTGGTTTTTGTTATATCGAAACCTTCACCCACGGCGAATACGTAGCCAACTCGGGGTTAATTGTGGCACCCCCCTTTCGAAAAGGAGGAGTGGCTAAAAGAATAAAACAAACCATATTCAAACTTAGCCGTACAAAATACCCCCAGGCAAAAATATTTGGGCTTACTACGGGCCTTGCTGTAATGAAAATAAACAGCGAACTGGGTTATGAGCCGGTTACCTACTCAGAACTCACGCAGGACGATGAATTTTGGGATGGATGCAAAAGTTGTGTAAACTACGATATACTTATGAGTAAAGACAGAAAGAACTGCCTATGCACTGCCATGCTCTACGACCCTAAAGACCATTATAAACCCGAAGAAACAACAGCCTATTTTGAGGAAAACAAAAAAGTGCTGGAGCGTTTACTACGATTTAAACAATGGAAATTTTTACGCCCATTCAGAAAAAAAGACAAAAAAAATGGCGGTGCTACCGGCACAATTAAATTCTTACTAAATTTTTTCTTTCACTAACTATTAATTTTTTATAAGCCATGCCCAAAAAAATTGTTTTAGGTTTTAGCGGTGGATTAGATACCTCGTTTTGTGTAAAGTACTTAACTGATGAAAAAGGATATGAGGTTCATAGTATTACAGTAAATACCGGCGGATTCAGCGATGCCGAAGTAGAAAAAATTGAAGCCCACGCCAGAAGTTTAGGCGCCAAAACACACAAAACCATTAATGCTGTAGAAAATTATTATAACAGTATTATAAAATATTTGATCTTTGGCAATATACTTAAAAATAGCACCTACCCCCTAAGCGTATCTGCCGAAAGGATGAGCCAGGCTCTTCATATGGCAGAATATGCCCGCGAAATAAATGCCGACGCCGTAGCACATGGCAGTACCGGCGCAGGCAACGACCAGGTTCGCTTTGATATGATCTTTCAAATTATAGTGCCAAATATTGAAATCATTACTCCCATTAGAGATATGAACCTGAGCAGGGAAAGTGAAATAGAATATTTGAAAAGTAAAGGCGTGAACATGAACTTTGAAAAAGCCGCTTACTCTATAAATAAAGGCCTTTGGGGCACCAGCGTAGGCGGAAAAGAAACACTCAACTCTCGTCAAACCCTACCCGAAGAAGCCTGGCCTACCCAGGTTTCAAAAACAGGAACCGAAGAAATTCAATTACAATTTGAAAAAGGAGAACTCAGAGGCGTAAACGAAAAACAGTTCGACCATCCCTCAAAAGCCATACAATATTTACAAAACATAGCCGGTCCCTATGGTATTGGCAGGGACGTGCACGTTGGCGATACCATTATTGGGATCAAAGGCAGAGTAGGATTTGAAGCCGCCGCTCCCATGCTCATAATAAAAGCCCATCATACTTTGGAAAAACACGTACTAAGCAAATGGCAACTACAATGGAAAGACCAAATCGCTCAATTTTATGGCAACTGGTTACATGAAGGACAAATTTTAGACCCCGTGATGCGCGACATGGAAGCCTTTCTTGAAAAAAGCCAGCGCAATGTTACCGGCTCTGTTTATCTTCAACTGCACCCCTATCGGTTTCAGATTATTGGAATAGAAAGCAAATACGATCTAATGAATAGCGCCTTTGGCAGTTATGGCGAGCTGAATATAGGGTTCAGCGGAGAGGATGTTAAAGGGTTTACCCGTATCTTTGGCAATCAGACAGCCATATACCACATCATAAAAGAGGCTGCAGCGCCCAAAAAGCAATGATAAAAACTTAAACATTTACAAAATACCACAAATAAAAATGACAAGACGAATAAGAGTAGGTGTTATTGGAGGTGCAGGATACACGGGTGGCGAGTTAATTCGTTTACTAATAAACCACCCCAACGTTGAAATTTCTTTTTTAAATAGTAGAAGCAATGCCGATAAATTTGTTCATGATGTTCATGCTGATTTAATTGGAGAAACAGAACTAAAATTCACAAGTCAGATTACACAGGATATTGATGTATTGTTCCTCTGTTTGGGACACGGCGCTTCTACAAAATTTCTGCAAGACCACAAGTTTGAAGACCGCATTAAAATCATTGATCTTGCCAACGATTTCAGGCTGACAAAAGACAGAATACAACCCGCATTTAATAGAACCTTCGTGTACGGTTTGCCCGAACTGAACCGAGAAGAAATAAAAAATGCAGCCAATATAGCCAACCCTGGTTGCTTCGCAACCACAGTACAATTAGGATTACTACCATTAGCAGAAGCCGGTTTGTTAAAAGAAGTATACAGCACGGGCATCACAGGCAGCACCGGCGCCGGCCAGTCATTAAGCGCCACATCCCATTTTAGCTGGCGAGCCAACAATGTGCAGGCATACAAAACCCTCACACACCAGCATTTAGGCGAAATAGGAGAAACCTTATTACAGCTACAACCCGGACACGATATTGAGTTAAACTTTGTACCCTGGCGGGGCGATTTTACACGAGGAATTTTTGTAAGCTCAACGATACATACCGACCTGTCGCTGGAAGAAATATATGTATTGTTTGAAAAGTATTATAAAACACATCCTTTCGTAAATGTAAGCCGCACCCCTATTTTTTTAAAACAGATTGTCAACACCAACAAGGCCGTGGTACAATTAGAAAAAGTAGGAAGTAAATTAGTGGTGCACTCAGCAGCTGATAATCTGCTAAAAGGAGCCAGCGGGCAGGCTGTACAAAACATGAACCTTCTTTTTGGTATAGACGAAAGAGCCGGACTACATTTAAAACCTGTAGGTTTTTAATTCAAAAAAGCCGGTTGTCCAGTCCATAAGGCTTTGAACTTTTGATTTCAATTTTTTTAAAATCTTTGTGCAAAGGGTTTAGCATATAATTGTCTTCTTCAGGAACCACAGCCGAAGGCACTTTCAAAATCAGGTGGGTATTGTTCTTTAAAAACTGATCTCCCAGAAAGCAGGTAAGTTCCCAATCTTCAAACCAATCTTTTTTCAGTATACTGTTTTTAATTTGCAACAACGGTCCATCAGGAACCGATAACTCCATTAAATGAAAAGAAGGTCGGATAGAAACCGATGCCCGATTATAGTTCACAACAATTTCAAGCACCGCCAAAGAAATATGTCCGGCAGCATAAAGGGCAGCACTCCCCTTCGAATTCCACCTGCCGCCATACAAAAAGGAGCCAGTACCCGAAATATCATCCTTATACGCTTCGTTTACAAGACGGTAAATAATCATCAGGCAGGTATTCCTTGTTGTATTCGGTGAATTAAATCAATAACCTCCTGAATTTCAGAATGGCTTTTAAGCTTTTGCCATACAGTAGCACCTTGAAGCGAAAACGGCTTATAGGATAACCATTCTTTAAACCCAGCTTTACCAAATAGTTCGTTTCCGGCATCTATAAGAGTTTCTAAAAGCAAAATCCGCTCAATTTGCAAGCCATTGAAACCACCATCATCTTTTGCATAGCGATGCAGCGAGCGTTCGCTCAAATAAAGCATCTCTGCCCATTCGTTTAAAGTAAAAGGAGATTTTTCGGCAATTTTTCTGAATTTATTGTAAGAAAACTCTTTGACAAGGGTATTTCTTTTATGAGCAGGAGCAAGTACCTGATACACAGCACCATAATCCTCCACAATGGGTAATGGAGTTGCTCTTTCGTCAGTGTCATAGATTTTTTTCATATTTCTGTCATTTGTCACAAATGTACATGTTTTTTGTCGTTTTCCAAAAAAAACTTTTCTTTGTTTCAAGCATACGAAAAAATATCAGGTAAGCTGTAGAAAACTAGAAACCGGCTTGGCTAGCCGGTTTTTACTATTTGTTCTATAAGTTTTTTACAATGTTAGTCTTCCACCCGAAAAGAAACCTTACATATTAACCCGTAAGATGAAATTTTTCCATCTTTTACGTGTGCTTTAATATCTTTTACATATACCGAATCAATGTTTCTGACAGTTTTACCAACTTCAGCCACACAACTTTGAAGAGCATCCTCGATGCTGGTTTCGGAAGATGCAATAACTTCTACAACTTTTACAATTGCCATAATATAAATTTTAAATGTGAAAAAAATTATTACCCCGGTGGGTACAAGCAAAATCGCTTCCTGCGAATTTACTGATTTTTCTCTTTCAAAAAACATCTTACTACGGCTGTCTTAAAAAATTGCTGTTAAAGTAGCACGACCCGTATGTATTAATTTGGTATTACCGGCCTTACGCCCATCGTATTGGAAATTAAGTTCCAGATTGTTCATTAATCGTTTTGTTACCATCACATTCCACAAATAATTACTTCCCGGCATTAGACCATTTAGCATAACATAACTAATTGTAGTAGCCGATTTATCCGTGGCCGAATAATTAAGGCTTTCAAAAGCAAACTTGGCACCTATTGCGCTGTTTTGCAGAATGTTGTACTTTGTTTCCAACGAAGCCCGATGCACAACAACACTTTCCCCACCATAGTTCTTGGCATTTTTCTTATTTTCAAAACCATATCCGCCACTCAATCGAAAAGTAGTACCGCTAACATAAGTGATGGACGGTGCAACAGTAGTTTTTACAATATCATAATTGCGGTTGTCAAACTGTGCATTTTTCACAAACGACGCTGTGTTACCGCTAATAAAACTTACATTCAAAGTAAGTGAACGAGAAACAGAATGGCGATATTTTAGCACCCAATCATTATTGCTGCGGTTTTCGTACCCATACGTCAATAACGCTTTTGTAATGTTCTGAATATTGCTAAGATCCCAACCCCATACAGAACTCTCACGGTTAAAAGAAAGTGTATTTACCGCCATGGTACTGAGAGTAATCAGGCTGGTATCATTCACTTGATATTGAAAAGGATTGAACTCAAACAAACCCATGGATTGTTCTTTCTTTGATATTTGTAAGGAGCTCGTAAAAATAAGTCTTGAAAAAAATCTTTTCCACCCCGTGCTATCCTGGCTCCATAATAATTTTGGCTGAAGGGTGAGGCTGTAATTAAGTGTGGTATAATTAGCTTTAACATATTCGTTTGTAGGGGTATAAATACGGATATACTTTGCCTGATCTTTAAAAACAGCCAGTTCAAACTCGTTCAACTGTTGCACACCATCTTCATTGTAGTCAATCCATGCATAAAGGCCAGTACCTGCGGGCACCTCCAGATAAGCAAACTCCCGCTTTTGCTCCTGACCAGAACCTACCTCGTATAAAACATTTCCGGTCAACATCCCCTTCCATTCATTCATTACATATTCTGCCCTTCCCAAAACCGTGTTATCTACTTTTTGGCTACTAACAGTTTTGTTATATACCTTCAAACTTCTGAACGTTGTGTTTAAATAAAATTGTCTTTTGCTACTTGATACAACATCGGCCTGTAGATTCAAATTATAGCTACGATCTCCTCTGATGAAATTTTTTCCAACAGGATACTTATCGCTTCGAGTGTAAAAACCAATCCCATAACGATTCTTTTTGCTTTCATCCGACTTTAAAAAGGCGGTATAAGTATCAAACGAAAATGCCTCTCGAGTTAATGTATCGGACAACTTATTCTTTGAGTAATTTTCTTCCAATGCATACCGTCCACCAATACGCCAATCAGCCAACCAAGGTAGTTTTCTACTAATATCAATGATTGGCCTTAAAAAATACCCCTTGTTTTTATCTGTCGCATAGTTTGTCAACACAAATTCATTGTTCAACCGCCAGTTTTTAAGATCGGCATATTGTTTTATTGAGTTTTGAAACCCATTATACTGGTCGCTTCTATTGTAATGGGCCGCCTTATACTCTAACAGGTTCCCTTTATTATTTTTCAAGCCAGTTGAAACCGTGAATATATTTTCAGTAGCCTTACCGCTAACCAGTGGCAGACCCCAATCTCTTGTAAATTCTACATTACGGAGGCGTTCTAAAGGGGTAAATAGATCTTGTACATACTCGTAACCTATCGCCGACAGCAATTGTAGCTCATTTTTCGAACGCAGCTGACGAGAATCAGTCAGGTGTACTCGTGCAGCAAAACCCTTATCATCACCCTTGTTCAGCCTGGAAAACGTATTGACATTATTATTACTCATTGCCAACTCTGTTTTTATCAATGTGTTTTTTGCAATATGGTATGAGGCTTCTAAATTCATAACTTGTTGCTTTTTAGGAGCAACCAACATAACAACCGGCTCAAAACTTCCCTGAAGAATGCCATTTTCGGAACCTACATATCGAAATACCTTTCCGTTGGCATTCCCCGTCTCTGGCAAATAACGCCCCTTCCCAACGCCAACTTTTGTAAAACTTAGGTTATACAGAGCTTTTTCGGGGTTAGAAGAGTACCGGTAAAAGGAGTCCGCCACATTATTAATCGTATCGTACACAATTTCATAAAGAATTTTACCGGCCGCAAAACTGTCTAATAAAGCAGAAGGGTAATATGCGTATTGAATGCTATCGCCCAACTCCGCAAGAAACTGCTTTTGCCTTGTGTCTAAGACCTGGTTAATCGAAGAATTTTTAGCATCGGTATTTTGAAAAAACCCAAATTTGACCTGCCCTCTTTTGCCATAGCTAAACTCTTGAGTTGCATAAAGGTTCGTATTTAAAAAATTTCTGTCGGCATACTCAAACTCAATTTGTATTCTTGAATCCTTTGTTATCATGCGTCGGGGCGTAAATGTAACCTCGGCAGTGTTGTAGTTAATAATGTAGTCTTGGTCTTCTCCTCTTTGCAAAATTTGCCCATCTATAAAAACCCGTTCTGTATTTGCCAAAACAATAAAAAACGCCTCATTATTGGCTCCTTTCAACCGATAGGGGCCCTGGTTTCCTTCTAACCCAGCAATTAGGTTCCTGGTAAATTTGCCCTTGGCTATAGATCCGCTAATTAAAGTTTGTGATCTTGTTTGTTTTCCTAAATTATTGGTGGTTTGATAAGAAAGACCTTGTAACCTTTTATAAAAACTCAAAAAGTGGCTGGAACTTTCCCTGATATCGAGATCTCCAATATTCAGTTGCCAGTTTTTCTTTTTAAATCGCACATATACCTGGTCAAACTCGTTCAGTTGCTGGGTGTTGCCATCAGGTTGTATGGGTACGTTGCTGTCCGTTATGGCGGCTTGCAACTCAATGCTGTCGGCCAAAAATCCGCTTAATTGAATGTTCATATTAGAGTTAACCACTGCATTTTGGTTGTTGCCAAACCCTATTTCTCTGCCAAAACTACCCTGAGCCTGAATACTTCCAAAATTAATTAAGTCTTTTTGATCAGAAGGAAGGGGAGCCGGCGGCACAATCGGAGCAGCCGAACTAAGTATCAGGCTGTCAAAGTCCATGTGTTGGATTTTTGAATTAAATGCCCTTGGAAAAACCCTGTAGCGAACAGAAACCGAGTCAGTCTGAGGTTTTTTTTTCCAAACAAGGGTAGCGGCTATTGCATCAAGGAAATAATCTTCATTGTTTACACTTTCAATTTCAAAACTCTGAAACACAATACTTAATGTATCAAACTTTAATACACTATCTCTTACGACAATCTTTTTTTCCCGAATATTGGAACTCCTGTTCGGCGGGATGCGCTCCTGAGCAAAAACAATTGCTGGCAAAAATAGCAGGCCGATAAATAATATGACGCGATGATAAAAAGGCAAAAGAAAAGAATTATACAACAACAAAAATCGGGTTTTTTCTCAAAGGGTCATTATTGAGCCGGAAGACGGAGTAAGAGATATTTTAGGAATTTATGGGTTGCAAAACAAACTGAATGATATTATTATTATTTTCGGGCAATTTATCAAATGTCGGATCATTAACTTTTATATGAAAACAATCAAACATACGTTACGTATTTTTCTGTCGGTTTTGCTGATTTGCCTCTCTTATAATTCCCATGCACAGGTAAAATTGGGTTTAAAAGCAGGTGCAAATTATATGAACCTACACATGATTGATAAGGAAGGGTACATTATTGAAACCTATTATAAGCCTGGTTATCAGGCTGGCCTGTATGCGAATATACCTCTTTCGAAAAGAATTAGTTTTCAACCTTCTTTGCTATATTCTAAAAAAGGATATAAGGAAGATCGGACGATCGCTTTAAATTCATATCAATATATTCGGGTAAGTTATGTTGTGGCACCCGCCCATATTGAGGCTCCGATGCATTTTGTTTACAAGACGAATAAAAAAATACATCCCCTAATTGGGATGGGGCCCTATATTTCTTATGGAATAGGGGGGAAATGGAAAGGCCTTGCACCTGCTGGCTATGAAAGCTATGTAAAACCAAAAGGTACAATTCAATTTGTTGAAGACTATGCCAACAAAGATACCGCCAGCACAGTCCTCAGCAATATCCGAAAAATTGACGCTGGCATCAGTGGGTTTATTGGTGTTGGAATGGGCAGGCATTTCTCAGTTCAGCTGGGTGGCCAGTTCGGCTTGTTAAATGTTGAGCCATTTACTTCTGGCCTCCGGCCGGCAAAATCTGTTAAAACCAACTATGGAACAAGTCTTTCGGTAGCCTATACCTTTTAACAAAAATTCCAAGATTAAACATTCCTGCATCCCGTTTATTTGAAATTTTTTTTGCTGCTGTGGCTTTTTTTCAAATCATTGAGCTATATTTGCAAATAGTTCTTTATTAACTCTTATCAAGAAAGGCAGAGGGTATGGCCCATTGAAGCCTTGGCAACCTGTACTGTGTACAAGGTGCCAATTCCAGCTCCGATAATCCGGAGGAAGATAAGTCAGATCCACGTTTTTCATTTTTCGACATAATATTAAAAGCTCATCTGATTTATAGGATGGGCTTTTTTGTTTTCAACCCATCGCTTCAACATGCGCTTTGCTTTTTGTATTCTGAGAGTTTTCTGCTCACCTGTTGGCCATTTTGCATTGGCAACCGAAGTAGAAAAAGCTCTGCTTGAAGAGGGGTAAGGAAAAATTTATTTTTGAAATGAAAAAAAAGACCTTTACTTTAGCAGTTAATATGACAAGAAAAACAAACTATATCCCTACCGGTTTGGTCGCTTCTGCGATGTGTTGTTGTTGTATGTATTGTATGCCCTGACGGGCAAACTATTCTTCTACAGAAAGGTACGGCCTTTCTCTTTTTCATTCAATTTTTTTATCGGTTCAGTTTAGTAAGACTACTCCATTTTTTAAAAGAGTCTTTCATCAAGAATCTGTCAATATTCAATTAAATCACAAAACATAAAAACAAATTTCATGAGTTTACATTTTGATACGTTACAAGTACATGCAGGACAAAAAGTAGATCCCACAACAGGCAGTAGAGCCGTGCCCATCTACCAAACCACTTCCTTTCAATTCAATGATACCGACCACGCGGCCAACCTCTTTGGCTTAAAGGAGTTTGGGAATATTTATACCCGCATTATGAACCCCACTACCGATGTTTTTGAACAAAGAGTAGCCGCATTGGAAGGCGGTGTTGCAGCCCTTGCCACAGCATCGGGACAGGCAGCTCAGTTTTTGGCTATCACTAATATTATTAATTCCGGACAAAATTTTGTAACCTCTTCGCACCTTTACGGCGGCACCTACAACCAGTTTAAAGTTTCTTTCAAAAAATTAGGTATCGAAGCCCGTTTTGCCAATGCCGATGATTTAGATAGTTTTCGCGAAAAAATTGATGCAAACACACGCGCCATCTATTTAGAAACAATTGGAAACCCACGGCTGAGTATCCCCGATTTTGAAAAATTTGCTGCTCTGGCAAAAGAAGTAGATTTGCCCCTGATTGTTGATAACACCTTTGCAGCATCTGGCTACTTGTTCCGACCCATTGAGCACGGAGCAAACATTGTAGTGCAGGCAGCAACCAAATGGATTGGGGGGCACGGCACCAGCATAGGAGGAGTAATTGTAGATGGGGGCAATTATAACTGGGGCAATGGTAAATACCCCCAGTTCTCAGAACCCTCTGAAGGATATCACGGACTCAATTTCTGGCAGGTTTTCGGCGAAGGCAATCCCCTTGGCTTGCCCAATATAGCATTTGCGATTCGTGCTCGTGTAGAAGGATTGAGAGATTTTGGTCCCTGCCAAAGCCCATTCAATTCCTTTTTGTTGTTGCAGGGCTTAGAAACTTTGTCGCTCCGTGTGCAACGCACTGTAGATAATACCCTCGCACTTGCTAAATGGTTAGAGCAGCACGAAGGCGTAGAATTTGTTTGGTACCCCGGACTGGAAAGCAGCCCCTATCATCAACTGGCTAAAAAATACCTTAAAAACGGTTTTGGAGGCGTGTTGCAATTTGGAATTAAGGGCGGCCTGGAGCAAGGTAAAAAATTCATTAACTCCCTGCAGCTTACAAGCCATCTGGCAAATGTGGGTGATTGCAAAACCCTTGCAATTCACCCCGCCTCTACCACACACGAACAATTATCTGTAGAAGAACGGAAAAGCGCCGGCGTATTGGACAATATTGTACGCTTAAGCCTTGGAATTGAACACATTGATGATATAAAAGCCGACATTGATCAGGCATTAAAGAAAGCTTTAGTATAAAAAAGCAAAACCTGCAAGGCATTGAAAAGCCTTGTAGGTTTTTTCAATATGCCCTGGCCGGCTATTCTAAAAATGGTTGCTGCTCATAGTTTGATAATGATAACACAAGTAAAAAAAAACCAGTCATGAACCAACATGTTTTCACATACAACCAACCCTTCATGTTGGAAAATGGCGCATCTCTTTCAAATTTTCATCTAGCCTATACTACTTACGGGAAAATGGCCAAACTGAAAGATAACGTAGTATGGATTTTTCACGCGCTAACGGCAAATAGCAAACCTCACGAGTGGTGGCCCGAAATGATTGGAACAGACAAAATATTCGACCCCGAAAAAGATTCTATTATTTGCGTAAATATGCCCGGTAGTTGTTATGGCAGCCTTAGTCCTTTAGACATTAATCCAAATACTCAAAAACCCTACTACCACGATTTCCCATTTTTTACAACCCGGGATATGATACGTGCCTATCAATTATTAAAAGAGGAACTGGGAATTGAAAAAATTAGAATTGGGATTGGTGGCAGCATGGGCGGGCAGCAGCTATTGGAGTGGGCAATAGAAGAACCGAATCTTTTCGAATTTATCATTCCGATGGCCACCAACGCCGTACATTCGGCATGGGGTAAAGCGTTCAACGCATCTCAAAGGCTTGCGATAGAAGCCGATAGTACCTGGAAAGAAAAAAACGAAAACGCCGGCAAAAAAGGAATGGAAGTGGCCCGAAGCATTGGCTTACTCTCCTATCGCAACGCCACCGCTTACAACAAAACGCAAACCGACACCCTGGACGATGCTTTGGATCACTTTAAAAGCGAGAGCTACCAACGATACCAGGGAACCAAATTATCGGCACGGTTTAATGCATTTAGCTACTACGTATTAAGTAAAGGGATGGACTCGCATAATTTGGGCCGTGGCCGTGGCGGCTTAGCAAAAGCCTTGGAACAAGTTAATGCTAAAACATTGATACTCAGTTTGGAAGGTGATATTTTATTTCCACCCGACGAGCAAGAATTTTTAGCAAACCACATACATGGGGCACAGCTCAAACTCATTCTTTCCGACTATGGGCATGATGGATTTCTTCTGGAGTTTGAACAAATCAGCAGCGCCATCAGAGAGTTTCTAAAAATGAAAGACCTGAACCCTATTGCTTTCAATATTTAGCTGAAAACAAACAATGAAAACACAAAATTTGTAATTAATAATTATCTAAAACAAAATAAAATGGCAAAACATAAAGAACTGGTAATCGGGATGTTTGGTTTTGGTGTGGTTGGTGAAGGCCTTTACAAGGTATTAAAACAAACCCCTTCTTTAAAAGCGTATATCAAAAAAGTCTGCATCAAACACCCCAATAAAAAAAGAAATGCACCCGCCGAGCTCTTTACTACCGATAAAGACGAGCTCTTATACGATAAAGATATTAATGTGATTGTGGAAGTAATTGACGATGCCGATGCGGCCTTTCATATTGTAAAAACAGCCCTAAAAAATAAAAAGGAAGCCGTGAGTTCCAGCAAAAAAATGATTGCAGCCCATTTACCTGAACTGTTGGAACTTCAGCAAAAAACAGGCAGGTCTTTTTTGTACGAGTCCTCTGCCTGTGCCTCTATCCCGGTTATTCGCAACCTGGAAGAATATTATGACAATGATCTTCTGCACAGTATCCGGGCTATCGTAAACGGGAGCACCAACTTTATTCTTACAAAAATGTTTGAAGAAAACCTGGGCTTCAAAGAAGCCTTGCTGCAAGCTCAGCAACTTGGCTTTGCAGAAACCGACCCCACTTTGGATGTAGAAGGATATGACGCAGTAAATAAATGGACGCTCTTGTTAAATCATGCCTATGGCATTGTTACCAGCCCCGACCAAATACTCTTCAACGGCATTCAAAACATCACCCAATCCGACGCGGGAGTTGCCAAAGCAAAAGGGCAACAAATAAAATTAGTAGCACAAGCCAAAAAGTTGATAACCGGGGGTGTAGGTGCCTTTGTACTGCCCCAGTTTGTAACCAGCGAAAATCCCTTAGCGTTTGTGAAAAACGAATACAATGGATGTATTATTGAAAGTGGATTTGCCGACCAACAGTTTTTCTATGGCAAAGGAGCCGGAAGCCTGCCCACAGCTTCTGCCGTACTAAGCGATATTTCGGCTTTACGGTATGGTTACAAATACGAGTACAAAAAACTTTACCACCACGCACCGCACCAACTCAACGATGATATTTATTTGAAAGTATATGTAAGTTTCAATGAACTTGCTGATATTCCACGAGACGATTTTGAATGGATTGAACAATGGCATGCACAAGAAGATAGAAAATACTTGTCGGGGGTAATCGCACTTAAAAAATTAAAAGCATCTAATTGGTGGTGCGAAAATGGCACTTCGCTAATTGTAGAGCCTGATCCCATCATTGAGAATATTGAAGAACGCAAGTTGAAAAAGAAAAGTCTGGAACTGGCTGGCCTCACCTAAAAAATATACCGAAGGAATAAAAAATAATCTATCCTCTTTTTTTCTTCAGAACCCATTAATGTGCAATTAACCGGTTCTGGATAAGACGATTGGTATATTGTTGAATAAAAGCTTTCAATTTTCGCTCCATTCGGTCAGCCACTTTTTTTTCTTCAGGCAACAAGTTGTTTACATTGGCACGATCTTTTTTATAATTGTAAAGTGCCGTGCTCTTTTCGCCATCGAAAAACAACATATAGTCTCCTTCAATCCAACGGTACCCCCCGGAATAATTAAAGGCAAACCCTCCGTCCTTTCGGTTCAAAACATCTTCTCCAAAGGCCAAAAAGGGTTTGTTGTAATTCAGGTAACGTAATACGGTCGGCATCACGTCTATCTGTTGAATAATGCCAGGGTCAATTCCTCTTAAGGCACTGTCGCCAGGACTATACAATAAAATAGGTATTGCAATTTCGCCCCAAAAATTCTGGTATTCCTGATGATGCCTGACCGCACCATGATCGGCGCTGATCACAAAAATTGTATTCTTGAACCAATCGGACTTTGACGCTTTATCAAAAAATTTTTGAAGGGCTCTATCCGTATATCCAATACATTCAAACAACGGTAAAGGACCTTTTTTGAACCACCCCTGATATTGTTCCGGCACATTAAAGGGGTGATGAGATGATACAGAAAAGAAGGTGCTGTAGAAGGGTTGGGGCAGTTCGTTTAGCTTTTTTGCAAAAAATTGCATAAAAGGCTCGTCCCAAATACCCCAAAACCCATCGAAATCGTCATTATTTCCATATTCGTTTTTACCATAATAATTATTAACCCCCATCAATTTCATAAACGGTAAAAAGCCCATAGAACCATTGGGAGCACCATGGAAAAAAGAATTGTGGTAGCCCTCGTTTCCTAAAATATGCCCCAGGCTTTGAATACTGTCGGACACATAAGGTGTGAGCGCAAAAGGATCTACAACACTGGGAATACTGGCAATGATAGAGGGCAAAGCATCAATGGATTTATGTCCCGATGCAAACGACTGCCAAAAAACTTTACTAACTGACGCTAATGAGTCTAAAAAAGGAGTAAATCCCTCATACTTACCACTATCGAGATCTTTATTATAAAACCCCACGGCTTCTTTTCCAAAACTCTCCAGTAAAATAACCACCACATTTTTTTTGCTAAACGCCTGATTTATAGCACTATCTGGCTGGTGTACCGGTGTATAGATCGTTTCCAGTTCAGGTTCCGAAAAATAATGAACTTCGGTTAAAAAGTCGCTTTTGAACGTACGCACAAAACAAAAAGGCGTATTCAACACTAAGTAAGTAGCCTGTGGCTTATCAATGTAATCGCCAACGTTGCTAATGGTTATTGGCCTGGAACTGTGCTCAAAAAAATGGCCACGTATCCCAAGTATTGTTAAAGGAATTGCCAGCAGAAAGAAAACTGTTGCCGAAACATAGTACCCTAACTGAGAGCGCACAGGTATAACTTTGATTTTCACCCTGTTATACAACCATACCATCAAACTTATAAACAAGATTAGTATCAGTACAACATACCAGTAATCCAGAACAAAACGATAGCCAAGGCTAAAAGTATTTTCTTCATTGGAAAATTCTTTGAAAACAGATCGCGTTGTCCGCCGGAGAGTAAACCGGTAATAAATAATATCAATGCAGGTAAGGACGAGGCCGATCCCATTGGTGACAAAAAATATCCATTTTACAATCTTTTGTAAAGTATCAGAAACCCTCCACTTATAAGGTATAGGGACTGTCATTAAAACAATCAAAAGGATATTAAAGTACAGCATCCCAGCCACATCGAACACAAACCCGCCATAAAGTATTGAAAACCAATCACTTGCAATTATACCAGGAAATAAGTCCTTATTCAAAAAGTAAAAGACAAACCGGGAAATAAACAGGAGGAACCACACGATCAGCAGGCGCCAAAGAAGCACCAGATAGTAATTTCCAGATTTAAATAAAAAAGATCGCATATAAAAACAACCAATTTTTGGGTTCAGAATAGAAAAAACAAAATTAATAAAGCCATCAAAAGCCATTTACGGGTGCATCCCAAATTGTCGCGAGCGTCATCTTGCCGCCGGGCGAGATCTCCTGAATATTGGGGTAGATTCCTCACTTCGTTCGGAATGACCATAAATAGGATATTCGTTTTGTGCGATAATTTGGAATGAACCCCACTTACGAACCAGTTGATTACAAATTCTATTGTTGTTAAATTTGCGCAAATTTAAGGAGCCTGACTGGTTTTTTTCACTTAGAGCTATTACTTCATTTCGTATCTTTGCAGGTCTGCCAATTTGGCTTCATTTTTCTTGTTGCATTATTTTTGAAGCAACAGCAGCATTACTTTTAATAATTTGACTATGTTTAGTTTTGTATCTAAAATATTTGGGGGTAGCAAGTCTGAAAAAGACGTTACCAAACTGCTTCCCTCCATCGAAAAAATAAACGTTTATTTTAAAGAATATCAATCACTTACCAACGATCAACTCCGTGGTAAAACCCATGAGTTTCGCCAAAGAATTCAGCAACATTTAAGCAAAATAGATGAGGAAATAAGCACCTTAACCCAACAAGCAGAAGAATCCACATCGCACGATTTGCTTGAAAAAGAAAAAATTTACGGCCAAATTGACGATCTAAAAAAAGATCGCGATCAGGAAATTGAAAAAGTTCTTAAAGAAATAATGCCCGAAGCCTTTGCCGTGGTTAAGGAAACAGCCCGAAGGTTTAAAGATAACGAACAACTCGTAGCTACTGCTACCGCCTTGGATCGCGACCTTAGCGTTACCAAAAGTGAGTATGTATCAATTGACGGAAACAACTCTGTTTTCAAAAATAGTTGGACAGCCGCCGGCGGAAAAATTACCTGGAACATGGTGCACTACGACGTGCAATTGATTGGAGGTGCTGTTTTGCACTCAGGTAAAATTGCCGAAATGGCCACTGGAGAGGGTAAAACACTGGTATCTACTTTACCTGCTTATCTCAACGCATTGGTTGGCGAAGGCGTGCATATTGTAACTGTGAACGATTATCTGGCCCGTCGCGACCAGGAATGGAATGGCCCCCTGTTTGAATGGTTAGGCCTGCGGGTAGATTGTATTGACAAACACCAACCCAATAGTGCCGAAAGAAGACAGGCTTACCTGGCCGATATCACCTACGGCACTAACAATGAATTTGGTTTCGATTACCTGCGGGATAACATGGTGCACACGCCAGAAGAAATGGTACAGCGAAAACACCACTACGCCATGGTGGATGAGGTAGATAGTGTACTGATTGATGATGCCCGTACCCCCCTGATTATTAGTGGCCCCGTAGCCAAAGGAGACGACCAGCAATACCATATTCACCAACCAAGGGTACGACAACTGTATCAGGAGCAGGAAAAAGTGGTGCGCGCTGCCCTAAACGAAGCCAAAAAACTCTTCGAAAAAGGCGACGACGATCCCAAAACCGGAGGCTTACACTTATTCCGTGCTTACAGAGGGCTGCCAAAATACGGCCCCTTGATTAAATACCTGAGCGAACCGGGCATAAAAGTAAAAATGCAAAAAGCAGAAAACTTTTACCTCCAAGAGCAGGAAAAAAACATGCCCGTTGTAGATGCCGAGCTTTTTTTCCGTATTGATGAGAAAAATAACTCGGTAGATTTGACTGAAAAGGGCTTAGCAGCCATCACAAAATCCGGCGAAGACCCCGACTTCTTTTTGCTACCCGATATTAGCATTTCTTTAGCCGATATTGAAAAAAGCGACGCTTCATCGGAGGAAAAACTCAGAAAAAAAGAAGCCATCCTAAACGACTACTCACAAAAAGCCGATCGCATCCACTCAGTACAACAGCTACTGAAAGCCTATGCGCTATTCGAAAAAGACGTTCAATACATTATAATTGACGGTGCAATAAAAATTGTAGATGAACAAACCGGGCGTATTATGGAAGGCCGCCGCTACTCGGATGGTCTGCACCAGGCTTTGGAAGCGAAAGAAAATGTAAAAATTGAAGCCGCCACCCAAACTTACGCGACCATCACCCTGCAAAACTTTTTCAGGATGTACCATAAATTAGCCGGTATGACGGGTACAGCCGAAACAGAAGCCGGTGAATTTTGGAGCATTTACAAATTAGACGTGGTTACCATCCCCACCAATGTGCCTATTATTCGCGATGATATGCAGGATCTGGTGTATAAAACAAAAAGAGAAAAGTACAAAGCAGTAATAGATGAAATTGAAAAACTTCGGAATAATGGGCGCCCGATACTGGTAGGGACCACTTCGGTAGAAATTAGTGAATTGCTCAGCCGTATGTTGGTACAGAAAAAAATTCCTCATAACGTATTGAACGCCAAGCAACACGCCCGGGAAGCTACCGTTGTAGCCGAGGCAGGTTTTGCTGGTGCAGTTACCATTGCCACCAATATGGCCGGGCGGGGTACCGATATAAAATTGGGCGCGGGCGTTAGAGAAGCAGGCGGACTGGCCATACTGGGTACCGAAAGGCACGAAAGCCGCCGTGTGGACAGGCAGTTGCGCGGGCGGGCAGGCCGGCAAGGCGATCCGGGTAGTTCTTTGTTTTTTGTATCTTTAGAAGACGATCTGATGCGGATGTTTGGTAGTGAGCGAATCGCAGGAATGATGGATAAATTGGGTTATAAAGAAGGCGATGTGATCCAACATAGTATGATCAGCAACAGTATTCAACGTGCACAAAAAAAGGTAGAAGAAAACAATTTTGGGATTCGTAAAAGGCTGCTGGAATACGATGACGTAATGAACAAACAGCGGAACGCCATCTACGAAAAACGCCAACACGCCCTGTTTGGAGAACGCCTTTCCCTCGATATTAGCAGCGCCTTTTCCATTGTTGCAGAAAGTTTGGTAATTACTTTTCGCGAGCAGGAAGATTTTGAAGGGTTCAAACTGGCCTGTATCGTGAACTTCGGAATGGACACTACCATAAATCCAACTGAATTTAAAACCTGGGATGAAGGTAAACTAACCGATAAGCTTTATGCAGAAGCAACAGCCAGCTACCGGGCGCATCTTGATGATATTTGTAAACAAGCTGTTCCAGCGTTCAAAAATATCCGGTTGAATGAAGCCCGCCACATTGAGAACGTAATTGTACCCCTCTCCGATGGGCGAAAAAGTATAAATGTGCTGGCTCCATTAGACAAAACCGTAGAAACCAATGGTAAAGAACTGGTTTCTAATATGGAGAAGGGAATTACCCTTGCCGTAATAGACAATGCCTGGAAAGAGCATTTACGCGCAATGGACGACCTAAAACAAAGCGTACAAACGGCCTATCTTGAACAAAAAGACCCCTTGGTAATTTACAAAGTAGAAGCGTTTCAACTTTTTAATAATATGGGCACAACGCTTAATAAAGACATTATCTCCTTCCTTACACAAGCCTCATTACCGGTAATCGAAAACAATACCCAAATTCGTGAAGGTCGCCAGCAAAAAACCGATCTGAGCAAAATGAAGATGAATAAAGAAGCAATAGATGACGCAGGACAGGACTACGGAGCCAACGAAAACGATTATTTTGACCCTTCGGGACCCGTAAAACAAGAACCGGTTCGGGTAGCTCCCAAAATTGGCCGAAACGACCTCTGCCCCTGTGGCAGCGGAAAAAAATACAAACATTGCCACGGTAAAAATGCCTGACAATAACAGCAAACCCCCTTTCGTTGCAAAGGGGGTTTGTTTTAGAATGTATTTTTTATGATTCAGTTTGTTTCTTACAAATACCTGGCTACCACAACAGGTTCTTTTTCTTCGGAATAAATAATATACCTACACCCACAGTTGTGTACCGGGTCGTATTATTGGGCGATACCACATTGTCTAAATTCTTATTAAAAAACCTGATGCCGCCATCAAGAGAAAGTAACATCTGCTCTGTTACCTTGAACTTTACCCCACCCGAAAGTGGCAGTACAAAGCCTACTCTGTCTTTTCCTGGCTTTGTGCCCGTACTGGATTTATAATTTGCCAACCCGTAAACACCGGGTCCGGTACCGATATAGGGTGTAATACTATGCCGATCCAAATCTAAAAAATTATATTCGGCCCGTAAAGACAATTCAAAAAGGTTGCTGCTAAAACTACCCTGTGCAGCATTCGTCTCAATTTTTTGATTATTCCCTTTTACAGTCAGAAACAGGCCCTTCATTTCGAATTTGCATTGGTAAAACCATCCTTTCCGCTGGTTTTCTTTGTTGATTTAGTAAAAACAAATAAAATAAGTTAAATTCGTATTTCTTTATTTGATTGATTATCAATAGGGTAGGTTCATCTATTTCGAAAACGCATCAGTTTTAAAACCCAAAAACTTCGTCTGGGCAATATCCAATCGACTCCTCTATTTTTTAGATGTTTAGGTAGCAATCTGTACTGGAAAGTAGCCCGGAGTAATTCTAAAAAAAAGGTTAAAAAGACAAAGGGTTTCCCATTCTATTTAGGTTCCACACTCCATTTCTGCTATTAAAACGCTTCGGCCAACCAAAACTTTCAGGCTGGGCGTTCACATTACAATTGTATTTTGCTGATAATCAGCCCATTGTAAAAAAGGCTCCCCATCCGCCTTCCTAGCAGCATCTTTCTTGCAGACAATAATTTTAACCCCAGTTTTCTTAAAAGTACGAAAGAAATTGGTAGCTTTGAAAACAGGGAGGAGCTATTGTCAGATTTTTTGGAAACAGCCCCCCAACACTTTTAAAACAAAAAAAGCAGTCTCGTCATGAACACTCCGATAAAACTTTATACACTTCCTTACACAAGTTATCGTACTTATTTATTAGCATCACTTTTTGTAGCCGGAAACCTACTACTTCCACAAATCGTCCATTTTATTCCCCAGGGCGGTTTGCTCTTCTTACCCATTTACTTTTTCACTTTGGTAGCAGCGTACAAGTATGGAATTTATGCAGGACTATGCACTGCCCTACTGTCGCCAATTGCCAACCACCTGATATTTGGGATGCCTCCCGAAGGGATGCTGCCTATTATTCTTATGAAGTCTGTTCTATTAGCCTTTGCCGCCGCTTACGCATCTAAATATTTTAAAACAGTGTCTATTCTGGCATTACTAATTGTGGTTGTAGCTTATCAACTGGCAGGCACTTTGATTGAATCGGTAGTTTTAACGGATTTCCGGACAGCCCTTGCCGGGGTTAAAATGGGTCTTCCGGGAATGTTACTTCAGGTATTTGGTGGGTTTTTAGTATTGAAGGCATTATCAAAATTATAATTTTTCTTAGCTTACTTCCTTCTTATTTATTCACCAAAAGTTATTTTGAAGTCATTTGATGAAATAAAGACCAAGATCGGTTCCATTGTATTTAAAGAACCTTTTAACCTGATTGTTGCCATAGCAAACGGAGGAATCATTCCGGCGGCTCTATTAAACCAGCGTTTGCAGGTGGAACTACAATTGTTAAAAATCAACCTGCGCAATGCCCGGCAACAACCCATTTACGACACACCGCAGCTAATTTCGCCCATAGAATTTGATTATAAAGGACGCTCCATTCTGTTAGTAGAAGATCGGGTAAAAACAGGCGCCACACTACTGTTTGCCAAAAAGCTATTAGAAAAAGACGCTCAAATTGTTAAAACCTTTGCTATAAACGGGCAGGCAGATTACCATCTTTTCGATGAAGCCTGTTTCAAATTTCCCTGGATTTTATAAGAAAAATCCCCTGATCTTGTAAATAAGTTTCGATACAGCCTGGCTGCCTATTAAAAATTGTTGGTTAAAAACATGACAAATAACATATTGCGACTACTTATTTTTCATATTTCATTTTAGAGGCTTAACAGTATATTTGCCGTATTAAAAAATGCGTATGGGTGCTGCGTCCATTATAATCCTTGCTATAGCCGCTACGGCTTTTTCTGTAATAGCACTTTTAATATCAAAACTGGTGCTGAAACCAGGAACTAATGAACAAAAAGGAGAGCCTTATGAGTGCGGAATACCTACAAAAGGGCCGAGTTGGATTCAATTTAACGTTGGATATTACCTGTTTGCACTCATCTTCCTGATTTTTGATGTAGAACTAATTTTTCTCTTCCCCTGGGCGGTAGTGGTTAAAAATGTAGGGTGGATAGCGCTGGTGGAAGTAATTATATTTTTGTCTATTCTTTTTGTAGGCTTTTTGTATGCCCATAAAAAAGGAGCTTTAAAATGGCAATGATTTCAACTCTACCCGGTTGGTTTTTTTTACTATTTGACAACGGGTGGATTGTGTAACTACTTAAAAGTAATTAATTATACGATTTGGCAGACGAAACTTCATCAAAAGCACAGGTTTTCCCTGGTAAGATCGTGCAGGGCCCGGGCGCTACGGTTAGCACCGGTGTGCTGGACGATGTCATTAATTGGGCCAGAAGCAACTCTTTATGGCCACTCACATTTGGCACCAGTTGCTGTGCCATCGAATTTATGAGCGTTAACTCGGCGCGCTACGATTGGAGCCGCTTTGGTTTTGAAGTAGTAAGGGCTACCCCCCGGCAGGCCGATGTGATTATTATCGCCGGAACCATCGTAAATAAAATGGCCCCTGTGCTAAAAAGATTGTACGACCAAATGTCGGAGCCCAAGTACGTGGTTGCCATGGGCGCCTGTGCCATCAGCGGAGGGCCTTTCTTTTATAACACCTATTCCGTAGTTAAAGGAGCCGACCATGTAATTCCGGTGGATGTGTACATACCCGGTTGCCCACCCCGCCCGGAAGCACTAATACACTCTCTTTTAACCCTGCAAAAGAAAATAACTTCCGGTCTTACAAGAGAACAGATCCGAAAAGAGATGAACGAGAACGATTTAGGGTAACGCGAACTGAAATATAGGACAACAAAGTGGTGAAAGACAATGAATTAAACAATAAAAACAAATAATGACGGAGGAAGAACTGAAAAACAAATTGGCACTACAATTCGAAAACGCAAGTTTCGACCAAAGCGGGCAATGGTTAAATATGACCCTTACTGCAGACGAATGGTTGACAGCAGCAACGTTTTTGCGCCATTTTGAAGACGTCCCCTTCGATTATTTGTTTTGCCTCACCTGTATTGATTGGAAAACCAAACTCACTATGGTCTATCACCTAAGCAGTACCGTAACCCGAAACAATATAGTAGTGAAGGTAGATTTGGATCGCAGCAAGCCTGAAATTGAATCGGTTTCTGCTATTTGGCGTACTGCTGAGTTTCACGAGAGAGAGGTGTATGAACTATTTGGCGTGAATTTTTTAAACCACCCCGATCTGCGATTGCTGATACTGCCCATAGGCTGGGAAGGTCGCAACCCTTTAAGAAAAGATTTTGAAGACCCTGTGAACATGATAAAACTGTAACATTAATTGGCGAATTAGAAAAATAAATATCCCGTAAAGAGGAACCGATACATGTACCGAGAGTCGCATATTATTAAAGAAGCCTCACCTGAGGGCTACATGACCATTAATGTAGGGCCACAGCACCCCTCTACCCACGGGGTACTGCACTTTGTTATTACTCTAAATGGTGAAACGGTGGTGAAATTAGATCCGCATATCGGATATATTCATCGTTCCATAGAAAAAATGTGCGAAAGCCTTAATTACCGGCAGTTTGTGTATGTTACCAGCCGGATGGACTATTTATCTGCCCACATCAACAACCACGCCTGTTGTCTTACTGTGGAACAGGGTTTACAACTTGAAATTCCCCCCCGCGCGCAAGCCATCAGGGTTTTGATGGATGAACTCACTCGCTTAGCTTCGCACCAACTCTGGTGGGGCAGCATGGCCATGGATTTGGGAGCCCTTACTCCATTCTTTTATGCCTTCAGGGAAAGGGAAATGATTACCGATATATTTGAAGATACCTGCGGTGCCCGGCTAACAATGAATTATATGTGCCCCGGTGGCGTAATGGCCGATCTGCACCCCGATTTTCAGAAAAAAGTAAAAAAATTCATCCAGGAGTTTAAACGCCGGCTGCCCGAATACCATGAGTTGGTTACCGGCAATATCATATTCCAAAATAGAACGAAAGGAATTGGGTTTCTTTCAAAAGAAGATGCTATTTCCTATGGGTGTACCGGACCTACAGCTCGCGCCAGCGGTGTTAGTTGCGATATACGAAAGCATTATCCCTACGCAATATACGATCAACTCAGTTTT
The DNA here is from genome assembly GCA_039811305.1 of Niabella sp. Taxonomy (GTDB): domain Bacteria; phylum Bacteroidota; class Bacteroidia; order Chitinophagales; family Chitinophagaceae; genus Niabella. The sequence goes on along the minus strand of JBDHYK010000016.1, from coordinate 4,341 downwards.
GAAGAAAGTACGGATACAGGAGGCGACTGCTGGGCCCGATACCTTGTGCGAATACACGAAATGGAACAATCTATTTCCATTATTGAACAACTGATAGACAATATTCCCGAAGGAGACTTTTTGGCCAAAACAAAAGCCGTTTTAAAACTTCCAAAAGGAGAGTTTTACAGTAGGGTTGAAACCGCAAGAGGCGAATTGGGCGTGTATATTGTAAGCGAAGGAGGCACAACTCCCTATCGTATCAAATTTCGCTCGCCGGGGTTCTGCAACCTTAGCGCCATGGAAACTATGTGCAAAGGGGGCAAAATAGGAGATTTCGTGGCTGTAATGGGCTCGGTAGATTTGGTAATACCGGATATTGACCGATGATAAAGCATCGGAGAAATTGAAACAGGAAATAAAAAATAAACAAAGTTTCCCTCTCAAAAGCAGGAGAGGCTGAAAAATTGGCTTATGTGGAGCTTAGAATACATATCGCAATCGGTGGACAGTTGGCTAAACGCTACATTCAACCCAACCATCACCTTTTTAATTGAAGCCCTGATAATTATGGTGTTAGCCATTGGGCTATTTGCTATCGTGGGTCTGGTGCTGGTATACATGGAAAGAAAAGTGGCCGCCGTTATGCAAATCAGGCTGGGACCCAACCGTGTGGGCCCAAAAGGCATGTTTCAAACCGTAGCCGATACGCTGAAACTGATCGTAAAAGAAAACATGACCCCTAATGACGTGGACAGGTTTTTGTTCAATACCGCACCGTTTATTGTGATGATAACAGCGATGGTGGTTTTGGCCCCTCTGGCATTTGCCAAAGGGTTTCAAATTTGGGATCTGAATATTGGAATCCTCTTCATGACCGCTGTATCCTCTGTAAGCGTTATTGGGGTTCTTATGGCCGGTTGGAGTAGTAACAATAAATACTCTCTGTTAGGAGCTATGCGAAGTGGCGCCCAGATAGTTAGCTACGAGCTTAGCGCCGGACTGTCAATTCTTGTCATTGTTATTTTATCTGGCAGTCTTCAGATCTCTGAAATTGTAAACGCCCAGGCCAATGGCTGGTGGATCTTTAAAGGACATCTTCCGGCAATTATTGCCTTTATCATCTATATCATTGCTGCCACGGCAGAAACCAACCGAGCTCCTTTTGATATGGCCGAAGCAGAAAGTGAATTAACAGCCGGATTTCACACCGAATATTCGGGGATGAAGTTCGCGCTCTTTTTTTTGGCAGAGTATGTCAATGTGTTTATTGTATGCGCCATAGGAGCAACACTTTTTTTGGGCGGGTGGATGCCTTTGCATTTTGGCACAGGTACTGTTTTTAATCAGATCATGGACTATATACCGGGAATTGTATGGTTTTTTGGCAAAACCTTTTTTCTGATTTTTGTGCTGATGTGGTTTCGCTGGACATTTCCGAGGCTTCGAATTGACCAGTTGTTAAATTTAGAGTGGAAGTATTTGCTGCCCATTTGTATGTTCAATTTGCTATTGGTAACCCTGATAGCAATCAGCGGCTGGCACTTTTAGGATTCTTCTCTATCTTCAAAAGTAGCAGGAGAAGGGGCTGGAAATTGGGCAAAATAGTTATTTTAAATCTTCGTAAAACAAGTAGCTTCTTACAACACAGGGTTCTAAGAGGTTCAACAATAGCATTCGCTGTATAAGATAATTATGTTTTTAGTTGATTATATAAAAGACATCTTTGGGGCTCTCAAATCTCTCGGAATTGGTATGCGCCGAACCTTTTACTATTTCACCCACCACAATGAAATTGTAACCGAGCAGTATCCGGACAATAAAGACACCCTAAAACTGGCAGAACGGTTTCGAGGCGAAGTAGTAATGCCTCATGACGAAAACAACGAACATGCCTGCACCGGCTGCACAGCCTGTGAACTGGCCTGCCCCAATGGCAGTATTAAAATTGTAACCAAGTTCGATCTTACACCGGAAGGCAAACGAAAAAAAGCAATAGACAAGTTTGTGTATCATCTTGACATGTGCACCATGTGTAACCTTTGCGTTGAAGCCTGCCCCAGCGATGCAATTATTATGTCAAACGACTTTGAGCACAGTGTGTACGACCGAAACAAGCTGATAAAAACATTAAACAAACCCGGATCAAAGGTGAGAGACGGTATTGAATAATAAAAATTAACAGGAGGTGACAGCACATCAGATCATATTTTACGTAATAGCAGCGACAATACTACTGACAGGTTTTTTGTCGGTTACATCGCCCAGAATATTCAGGTCGGCAATTTTTTTACTTTTTTCTCTTTTAGGGATAGCAGGCCTTTATTTTTGGATGGAGTTGGACTTTATTGCGGCCGTTCAAATATCGGTATATGTTGGCGGGATTGTGGTTTTAATCATTTTTTCTATTTTCCTTACCGAACAGGCAGGTAAAGAAAGCCGCCAGGCGCACCCCTTGCGAACCCTGTTTTCCGCTTTGGCAGCCTTGTTAGGCATGATCCTGTGCTATCTTGTCATTTCAAAATACGTTTTCAACCCAAGCAGCCAAACGCTTGATTTTTCGATCCAAAAAGTAGGATACGCATTTTTAAATTACGGAGAAGGAGGATATACGCTTCCTTTCGAAGTGATTAGCATTTTATTGCTGGCGGCTATGGTGGGCTGTATTGTTGTAGCCATGAGGTCAAAAATTGTTGACCCCGATGAAACCAAAACTATTGACCAAAACAACAATGAGGAGATAAAATGATACCTGTAACCCATATTATTCTGTTCAGTACTGCGCTGTTTTTTATTGGCATGTACGGATTTTTAAGTCGTAAAAACTTAATTACGATGTTGATGGCGATAGAACTAATGCTCAACAGCGTCAATATCAATTTTGTAGCTTTTAATAAATATTTGTATCCAGACAACCTGGAGGGCATTTTTTTTACCATTTTCATTATCACCATTGCTGCAGCGGAAGCAGCCGTGGCAATTGCTATCATCATCAACTTATATCGTGGTTTTAAAACCATTGATGTGGATGCTGCGAGTGAACTGAAAGGATAGAATATGAACTATTGAGTGTTTTTAAGTAATCACCCGTATTGAAACTTGAACTTATGTTATGAGCGGATTCAATTATATTTTAGCGATTATAGGACTGCCCTTTCTGGGGTTTGTTTTGTTGGGTTTGTTTGGGCGAAAGTATTTCAACAAATCTTCCGGAATCATCGGAACCTTGTTGTTACTGTCTTCGGCAGTATTGTCATTGTATGCCTGCTGGCAGTATTTTTTTAGTAATGGGCTCCAAAATGGCGTTTATCCTAAAATTGAAGTACTTAAGTTCTCCTGGCTCACCTTCTCGCCAGGTATTTCTATTGATCTCGGAATCCTGCTCGACCCAATTTCTGTGATGATGTTGGTTGTGGTAAGTTTTGTATCGCTGATGGTACATATTTTTAGCCTGGGCTATATGAAAGGCGAAGAGCGCTTTGCCACATACTATTCTTTTCTGGGTCTGTTCACTTTCGCCATGCTGGGTTTGGTAGTATCTTCCAATCTTTTCCAGATGTATATGTTTTGGGAGTTAGTAGGCATTTCGTCCTATCTGCTGATTGGTTTCTATTTTCAAAAACCCTCAGCGGTTGCTGCATCTAAAAAAGCATTTATTGTAACCCGTTTTGCCGACCTCGGCTTTCTGATTGGGATTCTCATCATTGCATTTTACGGCAAAAGCCTCGATTTCAACACCCTCATTCAAACTCTGTCTGAAACAAAATCTACAGAATTCCTGGCGGCTACTTCGGCTTCGTTCCTGGGAGTTACCGGGCTTACCTGGGGGTTAACACTTGTTTTTGTGGGTGGTGCCGGTAAAAGTGCCATGTTTCCTTTGCACGTGTGGTTGCCCGATGCAATGGAGGGCCCCACGCCGGTTTCTGCCTTAATACACGCAGCTACCATGGTGGTAGCCGGTGTGTATTTAGTAGCCCGACTGTTTCCGCTGTTTGTGTTAAACGGAGCATCACTTGTCATCGTACTTACAGTAGGATTGTTTTCCGCTATGCTGGCAGCTGTAATTGCCTGTGCACAAACAGAAATTAAACGGGTACTTGCTTTTTCAACCATCAGTCAGATTGGCTACATGATGTTTGCACTGGGTGTAAGCGGCGCCGCAGGGGAGTTCAGCTTAGGATACACAGCTTCCATGTTCCATTTATTTACACATGCTATTTTTAAATCATTATTGTTTCTTGGAGCTGGTGCTGTGATACATTATATACACAGCAACGAAATAAAAGATATGGGAGGGCTTCGAAAAACAATGCCCATCACCCATGCAACGTTTTTAATTGCCTGCTTAGCCATTGCCGGCAT
>JBDHYK010000015.1:0-29145 GCA_039811305.1 Niabella sp. | reverse complement strand
GGCATTATTTGTTATTTTTTTTGGATTAACAACTACATATTTGATGCTCTCGCCTTTTTCTCTGTTCGTTTGATAGGAGTAGGTAATGTACAGAAAACCATCATTTGTTTGAATCATAGCGGGGTAGGAAAAACTGCCCTGACCTTTCGGAACCTGCTCCAATGGGTATTTCCATTTCCAGGAACTGCCTTCGTCATCGGACAGATAGAGCTGTAGTTGATATCGGCCGTCATCAATATCATTTACAATCAGCGCCCAGTTTCCATTTATCAGTTTCAAAACTTTTACGCTGGCTGTGTTGGGTATCTCAGTTTTTGTAGCAGCGGTCCAACTCCATCCCGCATCTTTTGATTCACTGATTTGTACACGGTTAGGTTCATCACCATTGTCCCGCATATAGGCTACAAGGGTGCCATTTTTCTTTTGAACCAGCGAAGGCTGTACGTTGCCTCTGCCTGCTACCGGCAAACCCGGTTTCCAGGTAGCTCCATCATCTTCAGAAATTGCCATTAATGAGAGGTTGTATCCATCTGAATAGAGCGGTAGGATTATAGTACCGTTTGTTAAAACTAAAGGATCAATTCTTGTCATCCAGCCGATACTTCGTTTTAAAGGGTCTTTAGCAGCCGATAGAATGAGTTTATCGTAGGGGAGGGCATAGGTTGACCATCCTCTGTTTGTTTTCGGCAGATTTTTAAATTTTTGTTGTAACTCTTGTTCAAAGCGGTCATCCGGATGCAGAAAAATATTATCACCTCCCGTCCAAACCGGTGCGCCATCTGCTAAGTAGTTAGTAGAGGTTTGTACTTTCAGTATCGAGTTTTCCCATTCATTGGCAACTACTACAATCCATACCAAAAAGAGTTTGTTATTTTTGTTGAGAAACAACACAGGGTTACAGTCGGGAAGATTATAGGTATCTGCCATTAAAAAGGGCAGGCTCCATTCTTTACTGTTTTTTTTAAGCCGGGTTCCCATGATTTTTACGTCATTAGCCTGTCGTTCGCCACTACCTTCAAACCAGCAACTGATCAAATCGCCATTTGGAAGGCTTACAACACTGCTTCCGTGAGTGTGCAAGGGTTTTGGAGGAAACAGGAGCCCGCTTTTTACAATTGCATCCTTTGCACTATTTTGTGCAGCCAGCCCACTGCTTAGTAGCAGCCAGCACACCAAACTTACCCAATTTCTATGTATAGATACTTTCTTTAACATAACCCGTATTACTCATGCTTCTTGTGATTGAAAGGGTGTAGTCGTTGTACATTCTGTGCAAAAAATCCGCCTCTCCCCGTTTTTTACAGGTAGCTTCTGATTGTTTTTTTTATGCTGGTAGGAACTGTGTTTATTTGTACCTTATAGAATTTTCTGATGATCCAACATGAACGCCCTGGTACTGATCGTGTATTCTCCTCCGTTCGGATCGGCGTAAATTAAATCCACATAAAATGATTTGTAACCCGATTCTGGAAGGGTTTCACTTAGCTTTAAAACCGATTTTTTGGGTAAATGTAATTCCCTGCTCGTCCATTTTTCATTTCGAAAATCTTTATCGGAGGAGAGCGCATACCAGAGTTTTGCCCCTTTCAGAATATCCCGGGTGGTAGTAACTTTCAGCTTTACTGCTTTTTTGGTGGCTTTGGTTGTCCATTTGCACACAGGATATTTGCCGTTACTCACAGTGATGCCAAAGAAAGCACTTAAAGCGGGGAAGGCCAGGTATCCTTTATTGAGATCATGCCCTGCATTAGGCGTGTATTGAATGAGGTTGTCTCCGGGGATGTCGCTTAGGTAATTCTTAACGTTATCAATAACCCAATAGGGATCATTCGCGCCGATGAAGATTAATTTGGGTATGGTGAGTTTTTGACGATACGAATAGGGATCAATCATCGTAACAATCTCTCTGCCTTCGGGGTTTTCCATGGATTGTACGATTCCCAATTTCACATAGTCGTCAATTTCAACACTATAGGTTCCGTAACTTTCTATTTGGTGCGCCAGATTTACGGGCATGTTCAGAATATCAATTACCATGGGTCCGATAGCTGCTACCCGGGGGTCATTGGCACCCGTAAGCCAACTGGTCCAACCTCTTTTTGAAGCCCCCGATACCACAAAACGATTGATTTTCTGACTTGTTTTTTGAGCGGCAAATTCCTGAATGGCATCCATGGCTTTTACTGCGGATTTTACCATTGGGAAGAGCAGCGGCCAGGTATAATCGTGGTCTTTTTGAAACTGATGGAGGGTATAAGAAATGGCCTGATCTTCTGTAAGATCGCCAAAGAGAGGTTGGTTGGGAACTTGTTTTAAATTGGCAATAATTGCTTTGTTTTTTTCAGCTACCATTCCCAATTGTTGGATGAGGGCATCTTCTTTTTTACCCCAATTAGGCAACTGGGTTGTTTTATTGTTGCTACCCCCGTTAATGAAAAGTAAAGCACCATCATACCGTAGCTCTTTTGGAACAATGATCGTGAGCTGGTGGTTCCAGGTGTATTGCTTCCATTGTTGAGAAGTCAATAACAGACTGTAGGCCATTCCATCTGCCGCGGGAAAAGAGTCCTTTATTTCCCATTTATAGGCATTATCAGGTTTTTTTAAGTAGTCCTGCAAAGCGGTGGCTGCGGTACTGGTATTTTGGCTGACAACCGTTTTTGTGCTGTTACCAGCTTTTTTAGAATGGTCTTGCTGTGCTATTGCTACGTTTTGCGCAACAGTGGCAACAGCAAGACAAATGCTAACAAATAATAAAAATGGCTTTTGAAACAACTGCATAAGGTAATAATTGTATTTTATTTTAACAGGATAGGTTTTAAATTGTTAAGATGGATAGAGGTTTTAGTAAATTTTTACCAGGGTTTGCCAGTCCCCTGAACGATCCAGGGCTGAGACCAAGGGCTGTTCTTGGCTCCATTCCCTCCGAAATTTGAGTAAGGCGTAGAATTCAGGCTTTGATTTGCAATTTCCACATTTGCCTCATTCAGGTTTCTTTCTTCTATGGGATAATAAAAACGCAATGGCAGTTCAGGGGCCACCGTTCTACCCTGTACTCCATGAAGCTCGGGATAGCCGGTTCTTCTCCAATCGAACCAGGCTTCTGCAGCCATGCTCCAGCTTGCTATCCACTTTTGTGTGATGATTTGCTTAATAGTATTGTTAAAAACGACGTTGGGTTGTGCTAAATAAGCCGCAGCCTGAGATGCAAAACCCCAGTTGGTCAATGAAGCGGTAATACCCTGATTATAATGCGTTTGAGCACTACCAGCACTCCACCCTTTAACGGCGGCTTCTGCCAAAATAAAATGCACTTCGGCAGCGGTAACCACTCTTACTTTGGTTCCACCGGCATTACCTTTGGCGAATGTTTTATTTACCCAGGATACATGTGTATTATGCGAGGCCTGTTGCACATCTGGGCTTAGGTTATAAGTTTGTGGAGCGTTCAATGCAACTGGCAATCCAACATAGAAAGGATCCTGGTTAATATCGTTGATCGTGATCCCTTTTGCGGAAATAAAATCGTTGGTTATGATTAAAACTCTGGGTCTCAAAACTCCGTTGATTACGGTATCACGAACAACTTTACTTACGTTTCCAGAAAGATTGGGATCTACATAAATTGATTCAGTAACAGGTTCTGCCCAGGCTTTAATTCTTGGATCATTTCTTTCCAGCAAAGCTTTTACAAGGGTGTTGCACATTTTGATTCTTATATAATTGGTACTGTCAGACAGCGGAACTGCATAAGAAGGCCAGGAATCCATGTCGCTGTTGCCGGGGAAGCTCATTGCGGGCTCATCAGCAGCAGTAAGAATAATGGGGTATTTGTTTGGATCCCCAACTATTTTTTCGACACCCGCTTTTGCTATATTGGGTAATTTCTCAGAAAGACGCATGTAATACCGTAAGGCCAATGAGTTAGCAAGTTTCCTCCATTTTTTTGCATCTCCCCCATAATAAAGATCGGAAGAGCCGGTTTCGCTGTTATAAGAAGACTCGGATAGCAGGGTATTTGCTTTTTCAAGATTTGCCAAAATACTATCGTACACTGTTTGCTGCTTATCAAATTTTGGGAACGTATATTGGTTGGTGCCCTCATTTGCTTTTAAAGCATCACTATAAGGAATATCTCCATACAAATCGGTGAGTAATCCAAATATCAGGCTTTTCATTACCAGTGCAATGCCCTGCTGTAATGGGAAATTCATCTCTACAGCTTTATCTAAAACAAATTTGTTATTTCTCAAAATACTATAGTATCCCGACCAGCTGTTGCTATTGCCCCAGTCGTAATTGTTATGACCACCGGCCCAACCATCTTTTTGCGTATGCTGCATAACACCCGCAATATCAAGATACCCTAAGGTTACAAAAGCCTGGGCTGATGATGACAAAACGGTAGAAAGCACGAGATTAGGGTTGGTACTTGAGGGATCTGCACCGTTCGGGTTTTTATTCAATTCTACAAGATGCTTTTGGCAGGAAATACCAGCCATCATCAGAATTGCACTTAATATTATTCCATAAGTCTTTTTCATGACCAAAAAAGTTTATTATTCTTTAGAATGTTACATTGAGTTTAATTCCCATTGGGATTGTCCAGGGGGTTACGTTATATCTTTCAATACCTTGTTTAAACTGGATTCCCCCTTGCGTACCGGTTGTGGGCTGGTAAGCGTTTTCCGGATCAATACCAATTTTTGCCTTCGTCCATAGGATGATGTTTCTGCTGTAAAACGAGAAACTCATTTCTTGAATTTTTAAGGAGCTAATTACAGATCTGGGTAAGCCATAACTCAAAGAAATTTCCCTCAGCTTAATATAAGAAGCAGAAAACATTGTTGGTTCAGTAAAGTCCCACGGATTGCTAACTGCGTATAACAAAGGGATTGTTTTTGCTGTTGTGCTATTGGGATCGTCCATTCCCAGAATGTTTTCCCCAAGGTTCTCAATATAACCTGTCGGATTTCCATTAGCATCGTAGCCTTTGGCATAAACGCCTGGTGCAATCAATCCGCCGTAGGGAAGGTTAAAACCAGCAATGCTAACGGGATAACTTGCTCGCTCCGGCGTAGGCCATCCCACCCGTATAAACCGGCCGCCATGTGGTTTAACTAATTCATCAGCGTGGGCAACCAGATAATCACGCAGTTCTTTTCCGCTCATGGTACCGGGATCCCAGAAATTATCAAACTGTAAGGAAGCCCTGCCATCTTCAATTCCGTAACGATAGGTTTGAGACACAAATTGACCACCATTTCTCCAGTCAGCCGTTGCGCTTAAAGTCCAGTTTTTCCAGGAAAGAGAGGTTTGCGCGCCTAAAATAAAGCGGGGGTTGAAATTTCCGATTTTGTTCTTTGTGGCAAGCGCATCCAGGGCTACCCATTTGGCACCGTCTTCATTTCCGCCATCTAATAAAGGATACCCATAGTAAGGGGAAGATTTGTCCTCAACTACTCTCATTTTTGGCCCGTAAATATCACCTACTTCTTCTCCTAAGAAGGTGTAAGCGCCTCCCTTTGCATCTGTCCAATAGGTGAAGTAGGGCATTTCATTGGCGAGTTCCATCACTTTTACACGATTTCGGGTGAGATTTGCAGTTATATCCCAGCGCCAGTTTTTTGACAGAACCGGAGTTCCTCCAAGCGTAAGTTCAAAACCCTTGCTGCGTAAGAGGCCTGCATTAATATTTTTATTGGTATAACCCCCTGAAGGAGCTAATTCGGTACTAAAAATCTGGTTTCTATTATCAACCTGATAATAAGTACCTGCAAACCTCAGCCGGTTCTGGAACAGATTAATGTCAATACCTGTTTCATAAGAAGTGGCCTGTTCTGGCAACAAATTTTCATTTAATAAAACAGAGGAGGTTCCAAGTCGGGGAACATCACCCCAGGTGCCGGCATTACTCAACACCGAAACCAGTTGGTAAGGTTCTGTGTCGTTTCCGGCCTCAGCATAGCCGCCCCTTAGTTTTATCAGATTGATGCGGGAGGAATGAATGCCCAGAACCTCGTCTAACAGAACACTCATGGAAGCGGACGGATAAAAATATCCTTTTGCACCCGGCAGTGTGCTTGACCAGTCAGTACGTCCAGAGACGTCAATAAAGACCATGTCATTGTAGCCAAAGGTGCCCATTTCATAAATACTGTTTACCTGCTTTTTAAAAGTAGTACTTCCATAGTCCAGGTTGGCGGGGAGGATGTTTTGTGTTGTAAACACTCCGGGAACTATAAGTCCTGTTCCATTTTTGGAAGCATTGCGTGTAGATCCCCCGGTCTGAAACCTTGTGTTTCCCCCTGCTGAAACTGAAACACTAAATTTCCCAAATTTCTTATTATAGTTGGCGAGGAAGTCTCCGTTTCCTTCAAAATTGTCAATATTTACGATGCCATAAGCGCCTTTGGGTTCTTTACTGTAGCCATTGGATATTTTTGTCTCTCTTTTTTCTTTATAATTATCCAACCCGTAACGCAACATCAAACTAAAATCAGGGCTAATTTGCCAGTCAGCTCTTATATTGCCATACACCCGATCTCTTAAAAAAGCATTTTTTACTTCGTAGGCAAGAAAATAAGGGTTGTCAATATTCTTGTGGGGCGTACGAACTGCCAAACCCTCCTGTCCGGGAAGCCAATAGTCTCTCAGCTCTCTGATATCTGTACTGGGCGCGATAGCGTAGGCCCATTGCAACGGATTGGCACCTCTTTCCCCTGCTGGGCGGTTATTTGATTTATTTCTGCTAAAATCAACGTTGGTACTTATTCTGAAGTTTTTGGTAATTTTCAAAGCGGCGTTAAAGTCAACCGTATTTCGAAAAAGGTCTGCATTAGGAATGATGCCTTTGTTGCGCATATCAGATAAAGACAGACGGTAGTTGATGTTTTCATTACTGCTTGCCACAGACACGCCATTGGTAGCCGTAATACCTGTCTGCACAAAATTTTTCGCATTATTCGGATAGGAAACCAATGGAATAGCAATCGGATTCCCTTTTTCGTCCAGCGGACTGTTCCATTGAATGGCTTTATATCCCCGATCTAATTCGGGTCCGCCCACACCTCCCGACTCATCCAGGATTAAATAATCGGGATTAAAACGCGGATCCTGTGCGCCTAATGGATCGGTAAATAAATTACCCGAAATTGATACCGGAATTGCAGGGAAAATACCACTTCCGTACTTTGACTGCCATTTCAAAAACTTGTAAGGTTTTTCGAAAACCGTATTGGAAATAAAGTTCACGGTAGTTTTCTTCAGTCCCTTTCCCGATTTGGTGGTTATCAGCACAACCCCATTACCAGCGCGTGAGCCATATAATGCTGCTGCGCTTGGACCTTTTAAAATAGATACGTTTTCAATATCGTCTGGGTTAATCCCCCCGATCGCATTTCCATAGTCCACCCGGTTATCAGAACCGATCTGACCTACATTGTTTAGTGTATTTGCAATGGGTACGCCATCTATAACAAATAAGGGCTGGTTATCATTGTTCAGTGAGGTGGCTCCGCGAATTACCATACTAACAGAAGAACCTGCCGACCCGGTTTGGTTGATGGTAACCCCGGCTACCTTACCCGACATTGCATTCAGTATGTTTTCCTGAGCTACCCGGTTCATTTCTTTGCCGGCTACTTCTTCTACTGAATAGCCTAATGATTTCTTTTGCCGGGCAATACCAAGCGCGGTTACTACCACACCACCTAGTTCTTGAGTTGTGCTCTCCATAACAACGTTAACCGTGGGCCTGCCAGAAACAGCAACTTCCGCCGTCTTATAACCCACATACGAAAATACCAGTACACTATTTGTGTTATTGACTTTTATTGTGTATCGTCCATTAATATCGGTAATGGTAATATGGGAGGTTCCTTTTTCAGTAACGGTAACGCCCGCTACAGGCCCATTTTCATCTGTAACCGTACCACGAACTGTAAAGTCGGCTGCCATAACAGCGCTGAAAATGAGGGTTAAGCTTACGCATAACAATGACCTTGCTATAAGAGTTATCTTCATAACAATTGATTATTGGTTTAAAAGAAAAAATTTAATTTTCATGTTAGGGAGAAACCCGATTACTGTTTTTGGAGAACAAGGTTCATGGGAACATCTCCTAATCCGGGAAGTTTGATTACAATAGCAAGGTTAATCTCTGAACTGTTAATACTATTGATCCAGTGGGGATCTCTCTTATCGGGTTGTGGGAACAAAGCCAGCACGGACCCAAATACTTCTGACTCCCAGGTGCCTGCGTCCCCGGCAAAAATAGGCGAAACCCCTACTTGAGCCAGTCCACTATTCACTCCTTCAACAGCATAGGTGCCATCGCTATTGAATTTGTACTTGTTATTTCTTGTCAACGGGAAAGGATTGCCCCCCATGGCATTCAGCAACATGTTGATCGTGGGGTCATCAAGCATGCTCATTCCGGCTTTAAGCGGTATTTTGTTGGAACCAACTTTCACCGTAGTGGAAACCCCTAATTTAATGTCCTTCTGTTTCCAGCTGCCCATTATCGTTTCTTTTTTGTACTCTGCCAGGGATTTTTTGGGAGTTTCTTCCTTTTTACATCCATGCATCAGGCCGGCGCCCATTAAAAAGAGCAAGAAAAGCATAAGTTTTTTTCTCATAATTGAAAACGAATATTTAATGAATGGAATAAAATACATAAATTATAAATGAAGAGAACTTTGTTCATGTTAAAAGTTATCCTTAATTTCACTTTACGATCGTTTGTTATTTTTTTAAGCCCTGAAATTTTAGCAATTCCATAATTTAAGGTAGCTTAAAAAGAAAATTTTGAGTCGTTTAAAATTTCGTTCGTTGATATATCTAAGCAAGCTTGTCAAGCACAATGTGAAGATAAGGAATTGCTTTCTTATTTTATTCGCTTTTTTTAACAGGATACTAACTTTTTTTGATATTTTTTTTAACAATTGCTCGTATTATTGTGATTTGAAGATTGTTTTGATATGAATACAAAGTATATCAACCCTATATTAAAGCCCGAAGAAACCTTTCGAACCTTTCTGAAAAATCAATATGTGGTGGATGCTTCCATGCATTATCATCCTATTTATGAAATGAATTTTGTGATAAAAGGGATGGGCGTGCGCCATGTGGGCAACAGTATTGAGCAGTTTGAAGAAGGCGACCTGATTTTGTTAGGGCCCAATATTCCACATTGCTGGATGAACCAGTATCAGAAGCAGCAACAGTATTCCTCATTGGTAGTACAATGGAACGAAAACTTTCTATCGGGAGATTTTGGCACCCTATCGGAGTTTGATGACATACGTCGTCTCTTGAAGTATTCCCGGCAAGGAATTAAATTTGGCAAATATGTATCTGATGAAATCAAACGAAGGCAATCTGATCTGCTGAGTTTGCGTCCTTTTGAGAAATTGATTTTACTATTTCAATTGTTGAACGATCTGTCCAAGACCAGCGAATATAACCTATTAGGAGCTTCTGAAGCCTCGCTTACCGATCCAGTTACCAATACACGAATTGACAGGGTTTGTAGTTATGTTGCAGAAAAATATCAACAAAAAATAACTTTAGCCCAGGTGGCTTCCCTTGTAAATATGAGCGAAGGTGCGTTTTCCAGATTCTTTAGTAAAACCGCCAAAAAGCCGTTTTTTAGTTTTTTGAATGAGTACCGAATAAAAAAGGCCTGTAGGTTGCTGGTGGAAACGGATTTGAACGCGGAAGAAGTGGGTTATGCCTCTGGCTACGAATGTAACCAGTTCTTTTACCGTCAGTTTGCGAAATATACCCAACGTACCCCGCAAGCGTACCGAAATAATATGCGGGAGGCAGAAAATTTTTAGTGCGTTGTTATACAAAGTTTATTATTTTTTCCACGGTAGCTTCGTCGCGATAAATTCTGCGATGACCGAGGCCTTCTGTAAAGTAGAACTCTATGTTAGGAAAACCCAACTCTTGCACCTTCCGGGCATCTTCTATCGGGGTTACCCTGTCATTTTTATCATGAACCCAAAGCACCGGCCCCTTGATGCTGTGCATGCATCGGCCAATGGTAAGCCATTCGATCGGTTGATGGATTAATCCTTCGATCTTATTAATAAAGAGTTCCTGCACGCCGGTATCTTTTATTTTCATTTGTCTGAAATACATTTGCGAAAGCGAGCGCATATCCGATGCAGGTGCTACAAAAACCAGTTTTGTTTTTTCATTATCCGGTAGTTCTGCCGTTGCAAATGCCATAGCCATGCACCCAAAAGAATGTCCGATAAAACCATCAAAACCGTTATAAGTTTTTATAAGCAGGTGCATCATATCGCGATATTGGATGGCGGTAATTTTTTTTCCTTCGCTCAGGCCATGCGCCGGCGCATCAAAAGCCAATACCTCGTAGCCTTTCGCTGTAAGTCTTTTCACGATATGGGTAAAGTTCACCGCACTGGATCGAAATCCATGGGCAATCAATACTTTTTTGCTACCACCCCGGTTCCATCGGTATCCTGCTAATTTTATACCCTGCAATACTACCTCCTGTTTTTCTGCGGTATTCAAAAAGCCAACCGGTTTATATTTTAGTTTTTGGTAGGGGGTACAAAACAGTTCAAACGCTTCGTTGGCCGCTTTCTTTTTAGAAATAAGGGATAAGGTTCGGATATAATTAATATAATAGCTCTGGGCTAATTTCAGTAATTTCATATTTGATTTGCAAAAGTAAATGTAATTATGAATATTGTTATTATTGGTTCCGGTAATGTAGCCGCATCGTTGGGTAGAAGGTTTGTAAGTGCGGGGCACCGAATTGTACAGGTGTTGAGCCGAAACCCAAAAGCCGCTTCGGAACTGGCCTACGAGTGGGACACCGAATCGGCTAATTATATCAGCTTAGTAAACAAAGAAGCCGATGTTTATATCATCGCGGTATCAGATGATGCTATTGAAGAAGTAGTGAAAGATTTGCAATTGCCCGGTAAAGTGGTAGCCCATACCGCTGCCTCGGTTAGAAAAGAAGTATTGCAGGGGGTTACTGAGAACTACGGTGTATTTTATCCGTTGCAAAGCTTGAGAAAGGAAATCGAAACGCCTCAAATTCCTGTTTATACAGAGGGAGCAACCCCGAAAGCCAAAACGGGTTTAACTACACTGGCTCAGTCGGTTTATCATCACCCACCTAAGGAAGCAGATTATGACAAACGAGTGAAACTGCATGTGGCTGCCGTGATTGTCAATAATTTTGTGAACCATATTTTTTATCTCGCAGAAGACTATTGCAAAGAGGAAGACATCAACTTTGAAGAATTGTTGCCCCTGATTACCCAAACCATTGAACGCCTGCGTCTGGCACCTCCTTCCCAACTGCAAACGGGGCCGGCAGTACGGCAAGATTATGCAACCATTTCCAAACACGAAGCCTTGTTAGAAAACCATCCTAAGTTGTTACGATTGTATCGCTTTTTTTCAGAAAGTATTAGTAATAAATGATTTTGAATCCGCACACAGAAAAGTGAAATATGTCATATTTATTCTTCCTGTAAAGTTTTATTTTTGCCGTTTAACAAGGGTTTTATGCAGATACCAGACAAATTTAAGAAAATTGATACCTTTATGTTTGACGTGGACGGAGTTATGACCGACGGAGGCGTTTTAGTACTCAGCACAGGCGAAATTGCACGGATTATGAATACGAAAGATGGCTATGCACTTCAATTGGCTGTGAAAAAAGGGTATAAAATTTTTGTAATTACGGGTTCCACATTTTCTGGCGTGGAAAAGCGCATGAATAACCTGGGCATCACCCATGTTTTTTTTGATGTAAAAGACAAAAGAACCTACGCACAAAAGCTGATACAAGAGCATCAACTTGACCCTCAAAAAATATTATTTATGGGCGATGACCTATCCGACCTGCCGGCTTTTGATGTGGTAGCCCTGGGATGTTGCCCCGCAGACGCTGTAGAAGAAGTACGCATTGCTGCCGATTACAT
This sequence comes from Niabella sp., assembly GCA_039811305.1. Lineage (GTDB taxonomy): Bacteria > Bacteroidota > Bacteroidia > Chitinophagales > Chitinophagaceae > Niabella. The sequence continues at coordinate 17,167 of JBDHYK010000015.1, read as the reverse complement.
TTCGGGTAAAAAAGGAGGATCCGGCTGTGTACGGGATGTTATTGAACGTGTGCTGAAGGCTAACAATGATTGGGCGGTGGATGAATCCATTGCATCTATGTAATAGAAAATTGCTACGGGTAGCCCTCTGTACCTGAAAATTGGGTTCCAAATTTGCCAGAGCTCTTCTAAAAGCGGGTGTGCAACCTGCAAACAAATACAATGCCTAAAGTAATCGCTTTTTTAAAACTGGTAAGATGGCCCAATCTGGCACTGATTGTGTTGGCACAATCGCTTTTTCAGTTTTGTATTTACAGAGGTATCTATGCAAGTAAGGTTCCCGAAGGGGATGGGGAACAGTTTGTTTTGTTGGTATTAGCATCCGTTTGTATTGCAGCAGCAGGGAATATTATCAATGATTACTTTGATATCAATATTGATTTGATTAACAAGCCCAATAAAGTAGTTCTGGGGCGAATCATTGGCAGGCGTTGGGCGCTGGTATGGCATCTTTTGCTAAGTGGTGCGGGTATTGTACTTACCGCAATCGCACTGAATCCTTTCGAACGCTGGTATTTGGTTTTCGCGAACATAGGGGTTGTGGTTTTATTGCTTTTGTATTCTATGAGGTTTAAAAGAGATGTACTCATTGGTAATATTATCATCTCTTTAATTACGGCATGGGTAATCTTGTTGATATTTCTATCAAAATACTCTTTAGCAGATGCTTTTCAGAATGTGGAATATGTACAGTTGAAATTTTTCAGATTCGCTATTTTATACTCCGGCTTCGCTTTCGTCGTATCTCTGATTCGCGAAGCAGTGAAAGACGTGGAAGACTTAGCAGGCGACAAGAAATACCATTGCAAAACCATGCCCGTAGTTTGGGGTGTGAATGCAACTAAAGTGTATGTGGGCGTTTGGCTTACGATATTATTGATTTTGCTTGCCGTGGTGCAACTTTATATAATACAGTTTCAGTGGTGGTGGGTGGTAGTATATTGCGTTTTGGCGGTTATTGCCCCACTGGTTGGTATTTTTATCAAATTATTGTCGGCAAAAAACGCATTCCATTATCATAAGATTAGCCTGCTTGTAAAATTGGCCATGCTAACTGGTATTTCGTCTATGATATTTTTTTATATTTACCTCTAAATTTAATCAGAAAAAGAGCCGGGACGGTCCTTTTTTATAAAAATTGATACAGATCCGACTTTTTTATTGGAATGAGTATGAAAGAAAAAATTATCCTCGCGTCTTCATCGAGCCGAAGAAAACTATTATTAGAATGGGCAGAAGTACCGTTTGAAGTGATCACAGCACCCACTGATGAAACCTTTCCAGAAGGGTTGGAGGTGAAAGATACTGCTATGCAGATTGCTTTGCGCAAAGCCCTGAACGTAAAGCAGGCCGGGCATGAAACCCGCACCATTCTGGCCGCCGACACCATTGTAGTGTTAGAAAATCAGATGATCGGCAAGCCTAAAGACCGGGATGAGGCTATCAATATCCTTACGCAATTGCAGGACAACAGCCACCTGGTAATAACCGGTGTAGCCTTGGTAAAAGGAGATAAGCAAGTATTGTTTGCCGATGTTACTGAAGTGAGTTTTCATAAGCTGACGGCTCAACAGATTCTATTTTATGTAGATAAATACCAGCCCTACGATAAAGCGGGCGCTTATGCCATTCAGGAATGGATCGGTGTGGTGGGCATCAAATCAATAAACGGCGACTTTTATAATGTAATGGGCTTGCCGGTAAGCAGGGTTTTGTTAGAGTTAGAACGTTTTAAACAACCCTTGTTTTTTGATGATTAAATGAAAATAGCATCAAGCGCAAGGATTTGCTATTTGATAGTTCACTTGGGATCAGCGAGTTTAAAAAAGGTTTGCTATGAATGAACAATTGCTTCAGCATATATGGCAGTTTCAGTACTTCAATACCGCTTCACTTTGTTCTACACAGAACGAACCGGTGCAAATACTGCATCCCGGTACCCACAATACCCAGCAAGGACCCGATTTTTTAAATGCCAAAGTAAAAATAGGCAGTACCCTTTGGGCTGGTTCCATAGAAGTGCATCTGAAAACCTCCGACTGGCAAAAACATCGTCATGATGGAGATAGCAATTACACCAACGTAGTCCTTCACGTGGTGTTTGAGCATGATACTGCTTCAGATGCGCTTCCAGTAGTAGAACTCAAAGATCGGATTTCTTTTGCCATGCTGGGACGCTACCGGATGTTGATGGAAGCACGCTCTTTTATTGCCTGTGAGAAAATGATACAGGAAGTGCCCCGCATTACGATTGAAGCCATGAAACAACGGGTAATCGCCGAACGACTTACAAGGAAAGCCACCCGGATTGATCAGTATTTGGAAGAAAGCCGCCAACACTGGGAAGAAGCTTTTTGGTGGCTGCTGGCAAAAAATTTCGGTGTTAAAAGTAATGCTGAAGCCTTTGAAGCGCTTGCAAAATCCATACCCCTGCAACTCTTAGCTAAGCACAAAAATCAGTTACATCAGTTAGAAGCGCTCTTGCTGGGTCAGGCAGGGCTTTTGAATGTGAATTTTACAGATCCCTATCCGGTTATGCTGCAAAAAGAATATCATTTTTTACAGAAGAAATATCACCTGCAGGCGATTGCCCAACCGGTTCATTTTTTACGAATGCGGCCGGGTAATTTTCCTACAGTAAGGTTGGCACAATTGGCAGCACTCATTCATAATTCGGCCCACCTTTTATCAAAAATTATTGATGAGCCGGTTTTATCTCACGTGAAAGACTGGTTTTCTGTACAGGCGAATGATTTTTGGCATTACCACTATAAACTCACAGAAGCCTCCGCATTTAAACAAAAGAAAGTAGGTAGCTTTATGATAGACAATATCATCGTAAATACTGTGGTTCCCATGCTTTTTGCATACGGGTTAGCCCATCAAAACCAAAAAGTAAAAGACAGGGCGATGCAGTGGCTGGAAGAAATAAAAGCCGAAAACAATACAATTACGAAGGGGTTTCAACTCCTTGGGTTGAAGAACCGGTCTGCTTATGACTCCCAAGCGCTACTCGAATTAAAAAGCCAGTATTGCGACGAAAAAAAATGCTTACAGTGTAGTATTGGTACTAGTTTATTGAAGCGAAGCTGAACGACTTATCTCAAAAGTTGTAACACATCTACAATGGACGGGTAGGCCGTGCTTTCGTATTGCGGCAAATCATTTTGTGGTACCCATTTTATTTCAGTAATATCTTCTTCAGTTTGGGGAATGATTGTTTCCGTACTTTGAGCTTCCATCAAAAACCAGTGCGATTCCTTTAATATATGGTGAGTACCCTGTTCATAAGTATGGTAGGTAAGGGTCAGCGGCTTTATAAGCGCAAGTGTTTTCAAGCCTATTTCTTCCTGCACTTCTCTCACCGCGCAGGTTTCAATAGATTCTCCGTCATCCATCTTCCCTTTTGGCAAGTCCCAGTATCCTCGTCTGAACATCATTAGAACCTCTTTTTTTTCATTCAGTACCAATCCTCCACCTGCTTTTATCAGTTCAAATTTTTTAAATACGGCTTTTTGCAGAGCCTCCAGATCCTCATGGTAGAACACACCACCGTTAATTTCTGGCAGCGTCAATTCCCGAAGCATGGTTTTAATGGCTAAGGTGCTAAGTTCATCAATAAAAATATAGTCGGAGCGATGGATCAGGGCTGTCATGCTGTCATCTACAACGCTACAGAGATACAGGGGTTTCTTTCGAATATAGATTTTAAGCGTCATGGTTTTATTATTATGTCAGATGGTCTTACTTTCGTACCCTAAATTTACGTCAATTTTATGAATGATGCAAGAATAGTTGCCGAAAAATTATTGCAGGTAGATGCTGTAAGATTACATCCCGCTAACCCGTTTACCTGGGCAAGTGGCTGGAAAAGCCCAATCTATTGCGACAATCGAAGCCTTTTGTCCTATCCTTTTGTACGAGATCTGATAAAAAGTGAGTTGAGTAATATTGTTTTTTCAAAGTTTAGCGAAGCCGAATTAGTTGCCGGAGTGGCTACTGCGGGCATTCCCTGGGGTGCATTGGTTGCCGATCAACTGAAGCTTCCCTTTATCTATGTTCGATCTAAACCCAAAGATCACGGACTGGGCAATCAGATAGAAGGACGGTATGAAACAGGTCAAAAAGTGATCGTTATAGAAGACCTGGTAAGCACCGGAAAAAGCAGTTTGGAGGCGGTGGATGCCCTTTTGAACGCAGATTTGCAAGTGAGCGGCATGGTTTCCATATTTACCTACGATTTTAAAGTGGCCGCTGAAGCCTTTGCCGCCCGTAACCTAAAATATCACCCCTTAACCAGCTATCCCATTCTGCTAAGCCTTGCACTGGAAAAGGGTATCATTACCGAAACCGATTTAGAGCTGTTATTAAAATGGAGGGAAGACCCCGCTAATTGGGGAAGATAAAATTTACCGCCCAATTTCTCTCAAAGGCTCCGTTTGCTGTTTTCATTGCTCCGAAATAAAATTGCGCAGTCTGCGTGATATTTTTGGTATTTCCGGTTTAAAGAGTGGGGTTCCTGCTATCTGGAGCAAGAAACTATTGAGCTAACCCAAATTTTTTTTCCAATAAAGCGTATTTTTCCCGTTTATAACGATTGATAAAAGCATAGTCCATTTCTATATCGCTATCTATACGAAACCGCCAAAAAATCCATTCAAACCATTTTGTTGCAAAATTTGATTTTCTAAGCAAAATTTTTCCGTAGGGTAATTTATTGTTTCCGCGACTTCAAATCACTGTTCCTTTCAATTAGGGTTAGCGCTATCGCAAACCCTGGCAAAAAAATATTTGACAGTTGGAAATTGCATGGCAGTGATACCACCTATCCACGGCGGCTCTATTTCTTCAATTGCTGACCGAACGAATACCTGTTTTTTTCAGCCTCCGAAAGGAGGCTGTCTGCTATCTGTAAAAGGGTAGGAGGCAGGTTAAATTGCTCGGTGTAGTTCCGCCAGGTTAGGGAACTGTTTTTAGTTAATTGCCAAGGGCCTTGTCTCCATTTCAAAATTTAAACGTATTTTTTTTGTCTATTTACCTGCTATTATATTTAGTTTTTCTAAAAAATACAATTTATTTTATAATGGTAATAAACTTAGTAAAATAATATATTATAATGTACTGATAATCACCATAAACTAACAAATGTCAAAAGAAAGAATTAATATAAAATTAAGAGATACTGAAGAAATAAGGCATTAAAAAAAATTATAGTGAAAATAATCATTTAGTATTTATTAAATAACTGATTTACAATAAAATAGAATCAATTAAATAAAGTAAATATAAATGTAAATGACGTATTAAAAAAATATCTTGCATTTAGAGTCTCTCTTGGCTAAAAAAAGAATGAAGAACGGGGCTGGGTTTTGGGTTGGCATCGGGGTAGTGTTCGAAATCAGTAAAATTTTTGGGACGCAGTTGCCAGCCATTTGCATCTAATGAAAAGCATATTTTGAATTTTCGAAATTGCAATACCGGTAATGGAATTGGCAAGCAGGCGAAAGCGGCTAAATAAAAAGGAACAATTTTTTTTGATGGATTTTAAAAAAACCAGCTCGATGAAAAAGTTGGTCTCAAATTTTCTTCTTTAATCATTTAAAAAAGATTTTGTCATTAATAACGAAGTTTTTATTTTTGTGAAGTATTAGCGTTTTATTAACGATATTTAACATTTTTAATGGCAATTGTTAAAACCAGAAAGCTTGTCAGAGAAAGTAGGCTGTTGAAGCAATTGTTTTTTCATGGAAATCTTACCAACGCCGAGATAAGCGAATTAGAAGCAAAAAGTATCCCTCTTATCTCTCACCAGTTAAACGACATGGTAGCATCGGGTTGGATTGTTAATTTGGGTCAAGCCCGATCAACCGGAGGAAGACGTCCCCAGATTTATAGCATTAAAAAAGATGCCTTTTATTTTATTGGGGTTGCGATGGATCAGCTTATCACTCAGCTTGCCCTTTTCAACGCAGGAAATGAAGTTGTAGGTTCCATTGAATCCCATCCTTTGCCTCTTACGAATAACCCGTCTGCCCCCGAGCAACTGATCCAATACATTCAAAATCTCATTCAGCAATCAGGCTGTTCAAAAAAGCAAATATTGGGTATCGGAATTGGTATGCCTGGTTTTGTTGATTCAGAAAAAGGGATCAACCATACATTTTTGCAGGTAAAGGAAAGCACCCTGGTGTCCCTGCTTGAGGAAGCATTGAAGATTCCAGTGGTAATAGAGAACGACTCCAGCCTGATAGCGCTTGCCGAACTAAAATGGGGAGCCGCAAAAGGAAAGCAACATGCCATGGTGGTGAATATCGGCTGGGGGGTTGGATTAGGAATCATTGCAAACGGAGGGCTATTCAAGGGTTTTGATGGTTTTGCCGGAGAATTTAGCCACATTCCGTTATTTGATAACCAGAAACTTTGTGGTTGTGGCAAGTATGGGTGCCTCGAAACCGAAACCTCGCTTAGCGTAATTACCCAGAATGCCATAGAAAAGGAAAGAGCCGGCGAACTATCTGTAGTAAAGGACTTAGCGAAACAGAACCTGGTTCATGCTACAATGCAGATTTTGGAAGCAGCCAGCCAGGGTGATAAGTTTTCCATTGAAGTGATTTCAGCCTCCGCCTACCATATCGGCAGGGGTATTGCTATTTTAATCCATTTGTTGAATCCGGAGCTGATCGTAATTAGTGGTATAGGGTCGCTGGCTGGCAAAGTATGGACGGCGCCCATCCAACAAGCCATCAACGAACATTGCATCCCAAAAATTGCCGAGCATGCCGAAATTAAAATATCAGAACTTGGGAAACATGTTCAATTGAAAGGAGTAGCAGCGCTGGTGATGGAACATTTCGATAGGTTACGTGCGAGAGCCGAAAAAATGACTTCAGATCGCTGATCCTTTTTCGTAAAAAGGAAGGTTTTTTTAAAGAATAGTTTATTCACTCACATTAAATACAACAAGTATGAAAAAAACAATCAAACAACTACTGTTTTCGATAGTGGCCGTTTGTTTTGTGCTCTTTGGCTATGCACAACAAAGGACTATTACGGGAACGGTTATGGACGAAAACGGATCGCCCCTTGGAGGTGTTTCCTTTGTTGTTAAAGGCACCGGGATTGGTGGCATTACAAAAGATGATGGCACGTTTAGCATTGTGACCAACAAAAGCAATGCGGTTATTGAGTTTAGCTCCATTGGATTTACAACACAAAGTGTTACCGTAGGCCAAAGCAATACAATCAATTTGGTATTGCAAAGGGCTCAGGATCAAATGGAAGGGGTTGTTGTTACCGCATTAGGTATTAAAAGAGAAGAAAGGAAGCTGGGGTATGCTACCACTTCCATAGCCTCAAAAGACCTGATTAAAACCGCACCTACCAACTTTGCTTCTGCATTGTATGGTAAAGCACCCGGTGTTATGATTAATACCAATCCTGGGGGTGCAACCAGTGCTGTAAGTGTACAAATTCGGGGTCTGTCATCCATCACGGGTCAGGCACAACCCTTGCTGGTAGTGGATGGTGTGGTTATCAGAAACGGTGATGCCAATAACGATGGTTATTGGGGCGGCAACCAAAAAATCAACGGGAATGGTTTGCTCGACATAAACCCGGAAAACATTGAATCTGTAAACATTTTGAAGGGTGCGGCAGCCAGCGCTCTTTACGGATCAGATGCCAACTTTGGCGTGGTAGTAATTACCACAAAAAATGGTAAGGGCCTAAAAAAAGGTTTTGGTGTAGATCTAAACTTATCTGGAGGGATAGAAAAAGCCTATATTCCTAAAGGATACCAATTGGAGTATGGCCCCGGTTATGATAGAGAGACTAATGTTAATTCCTTTGGTTCCGACGATGAAGGATGGATACACCTAACAGTAGATGGAAAGAATGTGGTAAGGCCGATTTTCAGGGCTTATGGAAATTTTGGACCTAAGATGGACGGTAGGCAGGCTTATTGGTGGGATGGAGAAATGAGATCCTATGCATCGCATGGTAACAACCTTGAGAACTTTTATCGCACCGGATCAAACAGCACAGCAAATATTGCACTTAGCAATAGTTCAGAAAGCTATAACTATAGGTTCTCCTATACCCGAAATGATTACAAGGGTATTCAGATTGGGGGTAGTCAACAAAAAAACACATTCAATCTAAATAGCACCTACAATATTTCTCCTAAGGTAAGTGTGGATCTGGTTTCTAACTACTCTAATGAAAAAGTTCATAATAGGCCCAGGCAGGTTTACTACTTAACCAACAACTATGGCGGCTTTGTGAGTAACGCGGATTATATGGATGTGTATTTTAAAAAGTATCAAACTTCCAAAGGTTATAAATGGACGGCGTTCAACTCCAATATTGACCCGGATGAGCGGTTAAAATACGCGATACGTGGCTATGATTTCCTCGATTTTCTATGGAATCAATTAGCAAACAGTTATGATGAAACCAACACCCGGTTGATTAACTCGCTTACAGCAAATTACAAAATCATTTCCGGACTAACCTTACGGGGGAGATATGGAAACGATTTTTCGAGTAATTTTATGGAACAGAAAGAACGCTCTTCCCAACCTTTATCATTTGGTGCATCGGGCTATTACGGAACCAATCAAACAAGATATAATATTAATTATGGAGACCTTCTGTTGACCTATCAGGCACATATAACTCCAAAATTAAATATCACCCCATCTATAGGGTATCAGGCGAGAGTTGAGGAAACCCGATACAATTCTGCCGGAACCCGCGATGGCCTTACTACCGAAAACTGGTTCAGCCTCAGTGCGTCTAAGACAACACCTACATCGGGTGGCGCCTGGAGAAGCAAGCTGGTAAAAGATGGTTTATTTGGTATCCTGAACTTTGATTTTAATAATTATTTATTTATTGAAGGTACAGTAAGACAGGAACGGTCTTCAACATTATATAAAGATAATAATACCTATTATTATGGAGGAGTTAGTGGAGCGTTGGAGTTGAATAATGCTCTAAATTTACCTGTTTACTGGAAATACAGTAAACTAAGAGCATCCTGGGGAACCGTTGGTAACCCTGCCCCCATTTATGCGGGTAATGTTGTTTATAATGCCGGTAACGTTCAGGGCGTTCCTATTCTTACACCAAATACCAGCTATGGCAACCAGTTATTGAAAAACGAAAGAAAGAATGACCTGGAAATAGGTTGGGAAAATAGGTTCTTTGGCAGTCGGTTAGGGTTTGATTTTACATGGTATAATGATAAAATTATTGATCAGATACTGCCCCTGGCGATTCCTTCTTCAACGGGTGCTAATTCTATTCTTGTAAATATTGGCTCCATGCAAAGTAAGGGGGTAGAATTGGGAATTTATGGAACCCCCGTAAAAACCGATTTTGTATGGGATACCCGCTTAAACTTAGCGTTCAATAATAACAAGATATTATCCCTGATGCCTGATTTAGATGAACTTACGTTATCAAATTTAGATAACGGCTCTTTGTTGATAAAGGCAAAAGTGGGTGAAAAAGCTGGGAATATTTACACGTATAAAAGAAAAACAGATGCACAAGGGAATTATATAATCAATAATGATGGTTATTACACAATTGACCATGATGATCTGACAATTGTAGGGAATATTCAACCAAAAATAGTAGGTGGTTTTATCAATACGCTATCGTATAAAAACCTTAGTCTGAATTTGGTGACTGATTTTAAATTTGGTGGTCAGGTAATATCTCCTGGAATGCTTTATGCCACTGGTTCGGGTGTTTATGATAACTCTTTATTTGGTCGCGATGCAGAACATGGTGGACTGCCCTATTATGTCAATAAAGATGGTAAATATATTGGAGTATCTGCTGGAACGAATGCAGGTCCTGGTGGTGAGAAAGTTTATCACGATGGTATGATATTGAAAGGAGTTACAACCGGTGGACAAGCGAACACTACGATCATAGATGCTCCAAATTTCTACCTAAATTCTTATGGATGGGGCTCCTGGCCTGGCTCGGGTTCTGTAATATCTTATAATGATGCTGTTTTTGACAATAGTTACGTGAAGTTGAGAGAGGCTGCTTTGTCCTATATGCTGCCCGCAAGTTTGTCTTCGCGCTTCAAATTGCAAAATCTTACATTAAGCATTTTTGCAAGGAACCTGTTTTATTTTTATAAAACCCTCCCCTATGTTGATGCGGAAGATGGTGTAGGTACCAATTGGGTGAGCCGTGCGAATAATGCAGGTAGTGGTACAGCAGCATCAAAATCAATTGGAGCAAGTATCAGAGTATCCTTCTAATTAAAACACAAATTCTTAATATTATGAAAAAAAATATTTTAGTAATCACTTTTCTCATGGTAGCCATCGTTACACTATTTGGCTGTAAGAAAAGTGATTTTGAAAGCAACTATTACAACCCCGAAAAGGCTGTAACGGCCGATGTGCCGCGTCTTTATGCCGGGTTGTTCAAACATGAAAGAGTAATGCCTCGTTATTGGAATTTGTACACGTTGCATATTCCGGTATATGGTACATATAGTCAAACCATTGGTTATACCCAATCCAAATCGGCTTACGAACAACCTGTAAACTACACGGGGAATCGTTGGGACTATTTCTTTAACCATGACGTAGCTATTTTTAGAGAGTTAGAAAAACACTACAACCAGCTCACGGACAACACACAAAAAGAAGGCTACAATTTAATGATTCAGACAGCGAGGATTTTTTTGTATGATCAGGCTACTCAAATGGTAGATATGTGGGGTGATATTCCGTTTTCCAACGCAGGTGGGTTAAATGCAAAAGGCGAAATCATTCTGCCTTCCTACGATAAACAAACGGATATTTATACTGAAGCTCTAACAGAACTTAAAAAAATCTCAGATTATTTATCTACAGCGAATCCTACCGATTTTTACAAAAGTCAGTTTAAGGCTTATGATTTTGTAAATGGCGGCGATTTCATGAAATGGAGAAGATATTGTAACTCTCTGTTGCTAAGGTTAGCAATGAGAACCTCGTTTAAGGATGAAACAACAGCTAAGAGCATTATCCAATCTATTTTGAGTAACCCAACTTCATATCCTGTAGCCAATACTGCGGAGGAGAGTGCCGTAATCCAGGCAAATAGCCTTACCAGCAGTTTACTACCTGATGATAAAAATGAAGTTAGAAATGGTTTTGGTGTCAATCCTTTTGCACCGGGGAAAATGGTAAACGACATTATGCTACCTGCAAGCGACCCCAGGTTACCCGTGTATTTTACAAAAAATGCAAGCAATACATATGAAGGAATCGCCAATACCTTAACAGAATCGCAGGTGACAGTTGGAGTAACAGCCAATCAGTTTTCCAGATGGGATTCTACTACATTTACAGAAAACTATATGTTGCCCGGAATTTTAATTACAGCAGCTGAGGTGCAATTTATTAAAGCAGAAGCCTATGAAAGATGGGGCGGTGGTGATGCAAAGGCGGCTTACGAGAACGGAATTCGCCAATCTATTGCCTTTTGGGTCAAGGTCAATAACAATACTTCCTACGCGGCAGGTGTAAAAGAAGCAGCTCCATCAGAAGCAGCCATTAGTGCTTATTTGGCAAGTAGTCTTGTTGCTTATGGTACAAATAATTTGTCCAAGATTGCAACTCAAAAATGGATTGATTTTAACGTGCTGCAAGCCAATCAGGCCTGGTACGAATGGAGACGAACCAAATTGCCTGCTCTCAGTTTCCCTCCAACAAGTTCAATTACAGCTCCAAATCCACCCACCCGATTTTTGTACCCAGGGTCTGAAAGGACTTTGAATACTGAAAATTATAATGCTGTGAAAGGGAACGACAACATCACAAGCAAAATCTTCTGGGACGTAAAATAGAATTGTTTTTAAATAATACACTGAAAAACCGCTCTTTCCGGGGCGGTTTTTTTAGCTTTGTAAAAACTAAATATCATGAAGCAACTCCTTCTTGTGATTGGTGCAGTTAGCCTCTTGGTTTCTGCGAGGGCACAACAAAATATTCACCATCAGTCCACCCAATACGAATGGCCGGCCGACCCGTTGGTGAAACAAAAATTGGAACAGTGGCAAGATCAGAAATTTGGAATGATCATCCACTGGGGCCTGTATGCCGTGCCAGGTATCATCGAATCCTGGTCTTTATGCTCCGAAGACTGGATAAACCGAGACAGCTCTGTAAGCTCGGATTATTCAACCTATAAAAAATGGTATTGGGGATTGAGCAAAAAATTCAACCCACAGAAATTCAACCCCGAACAGTGGGCGCTAGTGGCGGCCAATGCAGGCATGAAATACTTAGTGTTCACTACAAAGCATCACGATGGTTTTAATATGTTCGATACCCGGCAAAGCAGTTTCAAAATTACAAATGGCCCCTTTGCACAGCACCCAAAAGCCAATGTGGCAAAATATGTTTTTGATGCGTTTCGACAAAAGGGCATGATGATCGGTGCTTATTTTTCAAAACCCGACTGGCATAATCAGGACTACTGGTGGCCTTATTATGCCACTGCCAACCGCAACAACAATTACGACATTAAAAAACATCCTCAAAAATGGGAAGCCTATAAAAACTTCACCTACCATCAAATTCAGGAGCTGATGACCGAATACGGTTCCATAGATATTCTTTGGTTAGATGGGGGATGGGTACGACCCAAGGAAACCGTAAATGAAGAAGTGCTTTCCTGGGGGGCGCCCATTCCGGAATGGAGCCAGGACATAAATATGCCAAAAATTGCGGCCATGGCTCGTAAAAACCAACCCGGCATCCTGGTTGTGGACAGAACCGTACACGGACCTTACGAAAACTATCAAACACCCGAACAGCGGGTACCCGATAAAAAAATAGACTATCCCTGGGAAAGTTGTATGACCTTAGGTACCGACTGGGGGTATGTGAAGAATCAAAAATTGAAATCAGCCAAGACCGTTGTTCATACTTTAATCGAAATAGTAGCCAAAGGAGGCAGCTTATTATTAGGGGTGGGACCCTCACCCGAAGGTGAAATTACTGGCGATGTGGTAGAAAAATTACAACAAATAGGAGGGTGGATGAAGCAAAATGGCGCTGCCCTCTATAATACCAGAACCACCGATACCTATGTGGATGGCAACACCTATTTTGTGCAATCAAAGGATGGCAAAACCGGTTATGCGCTTCATCTTATTAAAAATGAAGAGCTGCCCGAAACGATTCAATGGGAAGGTAATATTCCCAAAAAGGGGAGTGTTATGAAATCTGTTGCCACAGGAGAAAATGTTTCCTGGCAGCAGGTGAACAATCATGTCGTTGTTAAAATCCCCAAAAAACTAAAACAATCCCAACCAATTGCCTTAAGTTTTCAATATACAAAATAATCCATTATGAAGAAATTTTTAGCACTGGTACCCCTCTCATTTTTTCTGTCTATTTGCCTGTTTGCTCAGAAAACTGCGCCGCCCCAACCTGTTCATCCCATCCCCAGCCCGCAACAACTTAAGTGGCACGAACTGGAAACTTATGCTTTCATTCATTTCACCACCAATACCTTTACCGGTAAGGAATGGGGCTATGGCGACGAAAGCCCCCAAATATTCAACCCTACCCAATTAGATGCCAATCAATGGGCCTCCGCCTTGAAAGATGCCGGTTTTAAAGCCATCATACTTACCACCAAACACCACGATGGATTTACGCTATGGCCGAGTAAATACACCGAGCACTCGGTAAAAAACAGTCCTTATAAAAATGGCAAAGGCGATATTGTGAAAGAAACCAGCGATGCTGCTAAGAAATACGGATTGAAATTTGGCGTGTATTTGTCGCCCTGGGATCGAAACCGGGCCGATTATGGAACAAAAACTTATATTACCTACTATAGAAATCAATTAAAAGAACTGTTTACCCACTACGGCCCCATCTTTGAAATGTGGTTTGATGGTGCCATGGGAGGCGATGGATATTATGGAGGCCAAAGAACATCTGTGAAAATTGATGGTTCTAAATACTATGATTGGCCCAATACGCTCAGTTTTGTTCGAAAAATGCAACCGCAAGTATTGTTTTTTAGCGATGCAGGCCCTGATATCAGATGGGTAGGAAATGAGCGAGGAACCGCCGGTATTACCAATTGGAACACTCTTACTCCCGACACCCTCTTTGCTGGAAAAGCCGGCATTTATGATTTGCTGAACACGGGCGCAGAAGACGGCACAAAATGGATTCCTGCCGAAGTAGATGTATCTATAAGGCCTGGATGGTTTTACCACGCCGAAGAAGATGCAAAAGTGAAAACACCCGAACAACTTTTTGATATTTATTTAAGTTCCGTTGGCCGGGGATCGAATTTGTTACTAAATATACCCCCCGACAGAAGAGGTTTGTTTCATGAAAAAGATGTAGCCTCACTCATTGGGTTTAAAAAACTGTTGAAGGAACGATTGACAAAAAACCTGGCTGCCGGCGCAAAAGTAAAAGTCGATAATACCCGGGGCAATAGCAAAACATACAGCAGCGCTCATCTTACCGATGGAAAAACTGATACCTATTGGGCTACAGATGACGGTTTCACCACGCCAACCATAGAAATCAACCTGGGAACCAATAAGTTAGTGAACTATATTCTGTTACAGGAATACATTGCATTAGGTCAAAGAATAAAATCTTTTGAAATAGACCTGTGGCAGAATAAACAGTGGAAAAAAGTTGCTGATGGCACAACCATTGGATACAAACGAATTTTGAAGTTGGATCTCGTTCCTGCTTCAAAAATACGGGTTCGCATAACAGCCTCAAAAGCAGCTCCGGTACTGTCGAATATTGCTGTGTATTAAAAAACAGGGTGTTTTTGCCAACCTTGTATTGTTCGTCCCAAAAATCGAACAGATGGCAGGCCGGAAGCCGTGGTTTTGCCGGGATAAAAAAGAGAGAGTTTTGTTTAAAACCCGAATTTTCTAAGTGATGGGTGTATTAATGGAGGCGTTTCAAATTGTTGCGATCGTCATCTCGCCGCAGGGCGAGATCTCCTGAATATTGGGGTAGATTCCTCACTTCGTTCATAGGAGATTCGTTTTGTGCAACAACTTGGAATACTCCCGTATTCATTGTTTAGAAACCACAACTGGGAAAATCACTTAACTTTGCCAAACTTTCAAAACTATTCTAATATTATTAACGAAATGTATCAATTATGAACCGACTTCTTTTGTCTTTACTCAGTGTGATCCTTGCATTAAACTTAAACGCACAAACAGCAAAAGTGAAGCACGTAGTGCTAATCGGGCTGGATGGATTTGGCGCCTATGCGCTACCCGAGGCCGAAATGCCACAGTTGAAAAAACTAATGCAAAATGGATCCTGGTCGCTGAAAGTTCGCACCGTATTGCCCTCTTCCAGTGGTGTTAATTGGGCATCCATGTTAATGGGCGCTGGCCCCACCCTGCATGGTTACACCGAGTGGAACAGTGCCGTTCCGGAAATACCTTCTGTATTTAAGAACGATGCTGGTATGTTCCCTTCAATTTTTAGTATTTTAAAAGAACAAAGGCCTGGTGCTACTACAGCCCTTATCCATAGCTGGCAGGGAATTGATCCCTTAGTGCAGAAAGGAACCACTAATTACAGGGTTGCCGGAAAGGATAACGATGACCTTTGTGTGGATTCGGCTGTTGCCATCATAAAGTCTAAAAAGCCCACCCTTACCTTTATTCACCTCGATCAGCCGGATGGTGTTGGACACAAAATTGGCCATCACACCAAAGAGTATTTTGAAGAATTGAAAAAGGTGGATTTGCGGATCGGAAGAATTGTACATGCAGTAAAACAGGCAGGAATTGCCGGTGAAACGGTAATTATTGTAAGCGCCGACCACGGCGGAATTAACAAAGGACATGGTGGCAAGACTTTAGACGAAGTTGAGATTCCCTGGGTGGCCTATGGCAAGGGGATTAAAAAAAACCAGGAGTTAAAAAATACAATGATTATTTACGACACCGCCCCCACGATAGCCTGGTTATTAGGTTTGAAAACTCCTGAGTGTTGGCGAGGTGTGCCTATAAAAGCAATAACTGGCACCAAATAGCTGGAGAAGTAGTTTTTTTTGGATTTTTGAGTGTGGAATACCTCTGAAATGAGTACGGGAGTGGTTTACTTTTGTTAAAATGTCGGTATTATTGTATTTGTAATGCAATTGAATGATACAACCAGAAGTATATAGAGAGCGATCGCCACTATCTGAAAAAGATTGTTTTGTGGTTTTTGATCGGCGAAAGTCAAAATTCACCTTTCCCGTACATATTCATCCCGAGTACGAGATCAATTTTGTGCAGGGTGCAGCCGGTGCCCAGCGTATTGTAGGCGATTCGGAAGAACTAATTGGCGAGCGCGACCTGGTTTTTATAGCGAATCCTGAGTTGAAACATGCCTGGATGGATGGAGAATGCGTGTCTTCCAATATTCATGAAATTACAATACAGTTTCACCCCCAACTCTTTGAGCAGCAATTGAATAAGAGCCAGTTTCAGAGTCTGAAACGATTGTTTAAAAGTGCAGCAAAAGGAATAAGTTTTGGGAGTTCTGCAATAGATAAAATACAGCCATTGCTTCAGGTGATCACCATGGAAAATGATGGATTTTATGCTGTAATGCGCTTATATGTATTATTATATGAGTTGTCGAAGTGCACGGATTTCAGAGTATTATCAAGTGGAGAAACCCAGGAAACGAATCGAAATGTGGAACTTCTGAACCAATTATACGAGCATATTGCAAGCCATATTACTCAAACGATCCGAATTTCGGATGCTGCATCCGAGCTTAACATGAGTCGTTCTACATTTGCCCGCTTTTTGACGGCCCAAACGGGGATGAATTTCACAGACTATGTATTAGACTGCCGAATAAAAACGGCAATTATGCGGTTAAAGACCGGTGATGGTATTCCCGAGGTGGCAGAACAATGCGGTTTTAACAGTGTGTCTTATTTTTATCGTGTTTTTAAAAAAGCTATGGGAGTGAATCCTGCTGAATTCAGAAATAATTATAAAAAACAGCAGCTAATTATTTAAAGGGAGAGTTTTTTTGGTTAAATACTTCAATTGAAATGAGTTTATTATGCAATAAACTCATTTTTTTTACTA
>JBDHYK010000014.1:0-29871 GCA_039811305.1 Niabella sp. | reverse complement strand
GTTTTAAAAAATACGACCCTTTTGTTTTACAAGGCATGAAACCCTGGCTTTGGACCCAGTTACTGGCACTACTTGGCTTTGTAGCTTATCTTTTCGGAAATATTGCAGCCATCGGCTCGCCCGGAATGTTCGTATATGGGTTGTTTGTCTTTTTATTTGTTTACGCCCTGGCAGAACTCATGGATAACAACCCGAATGCCTGGGTTTGGGAGCTTTTAAAAACTACTGCCGGCGTAGGAATTATAGGATACTGGGGAGATTGGTTTCAAACCGGCAATATCTTACGCATCTTCATTCTTGCCTACTTAATATTGTCTCTGGTGCTTACCTGGCATTTTTGTAAAAAAATTAAAAGCACAATCGTAGCAACTGCCAGTGCCTAAACTTTCTAATCATGAGTATCCCAGGACGCTGTTTCACTCTTATTCTATTTTTTACAATTCACATTTCTTCTTATTCGCAATGGGGAGCCGGGTATCCTGAAAAAAAGTTTGAAATCAAAGCCGGACCCGAGTTTCGACAGGAAAGTTTCAATTGGTCCATTGACGGTACCGTTAACGGAAAATACGTGAATGTGTTATCAGAATTAAAATATAAGCCCTTACGAGCGTCGGGCTTTTACTTAGATGGATCGTATCGGATTATAGAAAAACTTAGCGTAACTCTTTCTTATAACAAATTGTTTACTGTATATGGTAAAGCTACCGATTTCGACTACGACGGATACGACAGAACGGAACCCGTGGTACAACTGCATTTGAAAAGCAATAAAGGAGACATGAGGCACCTGAAAACCACCTTTCTTTATCAATTTGTAAAAAATACGAACTACGCCGCTGGTATTGGAGTGGGCTACAGCCGAAACAAAGAACTCTTCTACCTGTTTGATGACAATAATAAAGCGCTAAGAAGCACTTATAAGGCCCAATGGAACGGGCCTTTGGTTCAAATGGCCGGTTTGTGGAACGCTACTCCAGGTTTGTTTGTAAATGCTTCCCTTCGAGGCAACTTTTTTAAGTACCACGCCCAAGCCAACTGGAACCTGATAGAAACAATGGAGCATCCGGTAAGTTTTGAGCATGCCGCCCAGGGTGCAGGACTTGATTTTGATCTTGGTTTAGGCTATCGAATCAACAGAAAGGTTACTGCCGGGATTGAAGCCGCCTTTGCCACCTGGAGCACGCGCAAGGGTAGCGACAAACTGTACCTCACATCGGGAAGTATTTTGACCACCAATATGAATGGTGCCCATAAAAACAACGTCGGGATAAGAGCCCTTCTCGGTTATTCCTTCTAATCAGGCTTTATAAAGGATCCGCTTTTCGTCGTTTTTTCCCGTTCCAGGGAATATGAAACCCCAAAGTTCCCGATAGACGTTTAATAAAACGACTATTCTCTTTAATGGATACAAAATTCTTTTTATAAGCAGAGCTGGCGTCAATTTCAGGATCGGTGCCATTCAGGCTTTTTAAGGTATCTACCAAAAACGGAAGATGATAGATTGGGGTGCCAAAACGCCTTTTGGTAAAGCGTTTGGTAAGCGACGACTGAAATGGGTCTGTTACTAATGCTATACTTTTAAAACCCTGTTTACGGGCCACTTCGTAAGAATAAAAAATATTTTCTGTGCTGTGCCTGGCAACGGTATCATAAAAAATATGCTCCGCAGGAATACCCAGCTTCAGTGCGTAAAGACCCATCACTTTTGCTTCGTAGTAAGGCGTGTAAACAGCGCTGCCTGAAAAAATAAGATTTCGAACCCAGCCTGTTTTGTATAA
This sequence comes from Niabella sp., assembly GCA_039811305.1. Taxonomy (GTDB): domain Bacteria; phylum Bacteroidota; class Bacteroidia; order Chitinophagales; family Chitinophagaceae; genus Niabella. The sequence goes on along the minus strand of JBDHYK010000014.1, from coordinate 28,093 downwards.
ATAACTGGCCCACAACACACGCCCCTTCACCACGGTATCCCATTTGGAACCATCGTAGGGGTAGCCGGGAACAATTGCGGCGTCAAAACTCAGTCCTTTTTCCTTTGCCTGTTGAAAAAGCCGAGTGGGGCGCTTTCGATAAGAAATACAGGAAGCCTGTAAAAGAAGAGTAGTAAATAATAAAAACACAGCAATTCTGAACTCAACCCTTTTAATTGATGCCATATCGTGTTTTATAACGCTGGAACAATTGTGTTTGTTTGTTGTTCAGATCAATTTCTCTGCCTTGTATGAAAGCGTAGATCACTTTGCTGTTGCGCATATCTAATAAGTCACCGGAACTAATAATAATATTGGCGTCTTTGCCTGCTTCCAGCGAACCTGTTCTGCTATCTATTCCTAAGATTTTAGCAGCGTTCAGTGTAATTGCCTTTAGGGCATCTTCTTTGTTAAGCCCGTAAGCAACAGCGGAACCGGCGTTAAAAGGCAGGTTTCGGTATCGGGCATTGGCATGATCGTCGTTCAGTGCAAATAATACGCCGGCATTTTGCAAAATAGCGGGTGTTTTATAGGGTTGGTCAATAGCATCATCCTGTAGGGTAGGCAGGTTGTGTAAAGCGCTTAGTATAACCGAAATATTGTTCTGTTTCAACAGATCCGCAACTAAGTAACTATCCGAAGCCCCAACAATAACAATATCAACGCCAAATTTTTTCTTAAAATCAATTGCCCACAAGATTTGGCGGGCGGTGTTGGCGTTTATAAAAAGCTTTTGTTTTTTTTCAAACAGGGGCCTCAACGCTTCAAACTTCAAATTTGTTTCTTTTTTGTCGGAGATTAAAAAATAAGCCCTGGCCTCTGTAAAAAACTGTTGCACTTCGTTTATTTTGTCTAACCCCGATTTCAGGGGGTTCGCTTCCGGGCTCATCATGCGGGCAAAACGCCCCATGGGTTGCATCAGGCGGGGCAGGTTCAAGTACATACCATTGTCTTTTTTATAGGCCGCGTCTTCTGCATTCCATGCATCTAACTGCACCACGGAAGATGTGCCTGTTAACAAGTTGCCACGTGGGGAAACCTGAGCCAGTAAAACACCGTTACTTCGTAGTGTGTTGATAATCATGGATGTAGCGTCATAGGCTCCAATAGATTTCACATTGGGGTTCCACTCTCCTAATTCAGAATAATCGTTGCTGCCCCGTACACCACTGCCAATTTCTTTAAGACCTAAATCCGTGTCGGGTAATATTAAGCCAGGATACACGTGTTGGCCCGTGGCATCAATAATTCGCGCCTGTGCTGGCAAAACGATATTGGCTCCAACTGCTTCAATTTTACCATTTTTGAAAACGATACTTCCATGGGGTATAACCTGGCCCGTAGCCGTGTGTAGTATGCCGTTTTTAATAACAATTGTTTCCGTTTGTGCCGGAGCGGGATAAATATTGTCCTGCGCTACAAGATATAGCGATATAAAAAATAACAAGAGGGTGAATATTGGCTTCATGAATATTAAAGGATATGGGGTATTGAAAAATTTTTAGAGAAGAAAATTGCATTGCAGATTACTGAGATTCATCATATTCATCTACTTCTAAAATTCCTGTGCCGTGTTCATGGTCTTCGCAATGCAGCACTACCTGTGCAGTGGGTCGTACTGCTACGGTTGGCGCTCCCGATCGGGAATCTGTCAGCATTTTTTGTACGATCCGGTTCTTTTCATTTCCAATACCTGTGTGCATTTGCAGATCTTTCTCCCGATCAAAATAAATGGTGCCATCCACAATAGTGACTAAAGCTTTTGCGTAAATACTTAGGGGATGATCGCTCCATAAAACAATATCGGCATCTTTTCCTATTTTGATACTGCCTACCTGGTTTTCAATATGCAATGCTTTTGCCGGATTCAGGGTTATCATTTTCAGCGCTTCTTCTTCACCTACATCACCATACTTTATCGCCTTAGCAGCCTCCTGATTCAGGCGGCGGGCCATTTCTGCGTCATCGCTGTTTATGCACACATTGAGACCAACTTTATGCATAATTGCAGCATTGTAGGCAATCGCGTCTTTAACTTCAGTTTTATAAGCCCACCAATCAGAAAAGGTAGAGGCATTGGCCCCATGCTTTTTCATCCGATCGGCAACTTTGTATCCTTCCAGAATATGCGTAAACGTATTTAGTGTAAACCCGAATTTTTCGGCCACATTCATGGTAGCGGCTATTTCGCTTTGCACATAACTGTGGCAAGTAATGAAGCGCTTTTTGTTTAAAATTTCCACCAGAGCATCTAATTCCAAATCGCGACGAATGTTTTTGGCGCCACTCTTTATGGCTTTTTCGTAATCTTTTGCTCTTTGGAAAGCATCTGTCATTACTTCTTCCACGCCCATTCGTGTATCAGGAAAACGGTTGTTGCCAGTTGCCTGTGCCGTTCTTTTTACGTTTTCCCCCAGAGCAAATTTGATAAACGGAGCGGCTCCTTTGAATTTCAGCCCTTCGTCATCTGCGCCCCATCTTAATTTAATTAGTTGCGTTTGCCCTCCAATGGTATTGGCAGAACCGTGTAAGATATGTGATGTGGTTACCCCACCGCTTAATTGGCGGTAAATATTTATATCGTCGGGGTTAAGGTTATCGACAATACGAACCTCCGAAGTAACGGATTGGGATCCTTCATTAATGGAAAAAGTGGCAATATGAGAGTGCTCATCAACAATGCCGGCAGTAATGTGTTTTCCTGTGCCATCAATAACTCTTGCGCCTGGTGCCGAAATAGTTTTCCCAATTTGAGCAATTTTTCCCTGCTGCAACAAAAGGTCCGCATTTTCCAGCCTGCCCTCTTTTTCATTTGTCCAAATGGTGGCATTCTTTATCAATATGGTTTCCTGCCGGGGAAGTGTTTCATTCCCGTAGGGGGAAAATGGAAATACCAGTTTTGCCAGTGGCGGAACCATTTTCTTTTTTACAGAATCTGCTTTTACACTCCCTTTTTTCTCTAAAACCGCTACCCAGGATAAGGGTTGTCCGTTTTGATCGGTGCCCACGCCCTGCCAATTACCTCCATAGTCCATTCCACTCAGTCGTATCAATCCGGCAACAGGTTGTTTTTCCAATTGAGCACTTTTTTTGTTCTCCTTTAAAGAAAAACTTAATGTTACCTGATCTCCATCAGATTTGAATTTTCCGTTGAGGGTGTCTTTTGCTATAATGGTGGCAACATTATTATTTTTTATACCCAGCATGTAATCTGCGGTTCCGTTAACTCCGGAAATTGTTAATTTGTATTGTCCATATCTTTCAATTCCAGCATTTTTATCTACCTCAAACCTTTTTCCCTGAACCCAATTTTCGATAATTGTTGCTTTTTCCTCAAACAAATCTCCGGTAGCAATAATAAAGTTGGCAAACTTGCCCGCTTCAAGGCTTCCCACCTTATCAAACACATTTAATAGCAGGGCGGGTGTTTTGGTAAGAGCATCGAACGCTGTTTTTGAAGAAAGGCCGTAGTCCATTGCTTTTCGAATGTTGGTCCAAAAACTTTTCTGATCGCGCAATCCATCGGAAGTTAGAACAAATGGGATCTGGGCTTTTTCCATTGCTGCGGCATTGCCAGGAGCCAGCTCCCAGTGAGCCAGATCGCTCACAGATACAAATCTGGCATCAAGAGGGTCTTCCAAATTCTGTGTTTCGGGAAAATTAAGTGGAAGAATGAAGGTGGCCCTGGTAGCTGCTATTTCCTTAATGCGCTGATATTCATTGCCTCCTCCTTTAATGATATATTGTACGCCAAACTCATCGCCAATCCTGTCTGCACGAATGGCAGCCCACTTATCGCCAGCATCGAATACCTGAGGCAGAGATTTGCTTTCATTCCATGCTTCCAGCGTTTTGTTGACCCCTTCTTTTTCTGGTTTGTTTTTTAAATACCAATCCGCATCCAGAAATGTTTGCCTCAACAATGCAACGCTCCCCATCATACTGGAAGGATAGCTTTGTGTAGAAGTTCCTTTGCTAAATGAATAATACGCCGCAGCTTTGTCCTTCAACACCACCAGATTGTCCGCTGCATCGTTTAAGGCTACCAATGCACCGGTGCCCCGGGCAATTCCATCTTGCTGGTGGGCAACTACGAGGCCGAATCCCTGATCGCGTAGTTGTTTTGCTTTTGCAGCATCACTCGAAAATAATTGATACCCATTGGTTTCGCTCTTTATTGCCTGGTTCCAACCTACAGGGCCTTTGGTATTGCTGTTGAACTGCATCGGTGCAAAAAAACTAAACTCCCTTGAACCCCGTGGAACGGCTGCAATTCCATAATCACTATAGATATCAATCCACGAAGGGTAAATATACCGGCCCTTGCAATCTACTGTAACCGCATCTTTTGGAGCCGCAGCATTTCCTATGGAAATAATCTTTCCCTCCCGAATCACCATTGTAGTGTTTGGTAGAATAGTGTTGGCATCTTTTACAACGGTTGCATTTGTAAACGCATAATGGCCAGTACGGGGATCAGCTACACCGTTGATGGGAGCCGTTAGCTGAGCTGTTACGGGCAGGTAAAGTAGTCCAAGGCAAAACAATCCGGCAAGTCTTAACAATCGCATACTAAATATTTTACCCAAAATATTAAAAAAATATTTTCTACGCAATTTTTTTTGTATTCTCGCCTGTGTGGGTTCGGTTTTTTGGTTGCAAAAATGGCAAAATGCTCTGATTTTTTTATAACGCCGCCTCCCATTCCCTCCTCATAGCAAAACCAATCTGTTTTGTCTTCTTTGAGCGATGATTATAAATATTAGTGAAAAACAGAGCCTATTAAGGGCTTTTTGTACTTAAAAAAAAGGAGATTAAGAAAGGTTTTAGACCAAAGCAAACGATTTTAAACCCTTCCCGGAAATTGTTTCAACGCAATTTCCAAACAATCCATTGCTTTGTTAATGGATGCTTTATTAAGCACATAAGCCAGCCTCACTTCCTGTCGTCCTAAACCGGGCGTACTGTAAAAGCCACTTGCCGGAGCCAGCATTACGGTTTGTCCTTCATGTTCAAATTCTTCCAAAAGCCATTGACAAAACTTGTCTCCATCATCAATTGGAAGTTGTGCCATTGCATAAAAAGCGCCCCCGGGCATGGGACAGAATACTCCGTCCATGGCGTTCAGTCTTTTTACCAATACATCGCGTCGGCTTTGGTATTCTGCCTTAGGCTTATTGAAATAGTCTTTTGGCAAATCCACAGCAGCCTGGCCCAAAATCTGGCCCAGACCCGGAGGGCTAAGCCTTGCCTGCGCAAATTTGAGTGCCGTGGTATAAACTTCCTGATTTTTGGTTACAAATGCGCCAATTCGGGCACCACAAGAACTGTAACGCTTGCTAACTGTATCCACAACAATCACGTTATCGTCCATTCCTTCTATCTGAATGGGGCTAAGATAGGATTCCGTGCTGTCATATCGGAAATCCCGATAGGCTTCATCACTAATGAGATAGAGTTGGTGTTCTTTGCAAATACGAGCCAGTTCCCTTACCTCCGCTTCGCTATACAAATACCCTGTAGGGTTGTTGGGGTTGCAAAGAATAATGGCTTTGGTTTTTTCGGTAATTACTTTCTCAAATTCTCCAATGGAAGGCAGGGCAAACCCGGTTTCAATGGTAGAAACTATCGGTGTAACTGTTACGCCGGCCGTACAGGCAAACCCGTTGTAGTTGGCATAAAAAGGTTCGGGAATAATTACCTCATCCCCAGGGTTGAGGCAGGCAAAAAAGGCAAACAGAATGGCTTCGCTCCCTCCGGTTGTAACTAAAATCTGCTCGTGGGTTACCTCAATGCCCCATTCTTTATAATACTGAACCAATTTGCGGCGATAGCTTTCGTTTCCTGCACTGTGGCTGTACTCTAATACCGGCATGGTGATGTGCCTGACAGCATCTAAAATAGCCGGGGGCGTCTCAATATCAGGCTGCCCAATATTGAGGTGATATACTACGGTTCCCTTTTTTTTTGCTGCATCAGCAAATGGGACTAATTTTCTTATGGGCGAGGCAGGCATCTCGTAGCCGCGTTGCGAAATACTAAGCATACCACAAAATTAGCAGGGAAGCGGTTATAAAAAAAATCCTTCCAAAAATGGAAGGATTTCTTTTTAATTTATTTAGACTCATTCACTACTTCACCATTAAAATACACAATTTTGGGCTCTGTAACTCCTGCAATTTTTATATAAACGTCTTTATTGACAGGTTGCGGTCCGGCAGCGTTATATTGTACTTTAATTTTTCCTGTTTTACCAGGCATTATGGGTTGTTGCGGTTTTTCGGGTATCGTGCAGCCGCAACCGGCTGTTACATTTTCTACCACAATTGGCTTTTTACTGATATTTGAAAATTCCATAAAAAAAGTGTACGGTTTTCCGGAGGGAATTTTGCCGATATCGTATTTTTCTTTCGACATTTTAATCACATCATCGGGAGTAAGGGCTTTTTGAGCATTCCCCAGCGTCATCATACCCATCACAAACAGGGCTAAAAAATAAAATTTCTTCATAAAAACGATTTGAATAAGCGTAAACTACAAATTTAACCCAAAGACGAATGAAAAACTCATAAAGTTGCGTGAAAATATTGGGAAAGAGGTATATTCGTATCTACTCTATATTTGCAATAATGGACGATTTAACTTCTCAACACGTGTTAGAGAGTGCCGCACTCTCTTTTGACAAATTTAAAGACGAGGTTTTACATGACTATTCCATAGTCTGCCTGAGCCGGGAAACCAGCCTGTTAGGCCGAAAGGAGGTTCTTACCGGGAAGGCCAAATTTGGCATCTTCGGAGATGGTAAAGAGGCAGCCCAGGTAGCCTTAGCTAAGTTTTTTAAACCAGGCGACTGGCGTAGCGGGTATTATCGGGATCAAACCTGGATCATGGCACTTAAATTGGGTACGCCCCAGCAGATTTTTGCTCAATTATACGCAGATCCGATCGAAGGTAATGACACCTTTAGCAGGGGTCGGCAAATGACCGGGCACTATACTACCCGAAATATTGATGAAAACGGAGAATGGTTAGAACTGGCCAACCAATACAATACTGCTACCGACATGGCGCCCACTGCGTCTCAAATGCCGCGATCCATCGGGTTGGCCTATGCCTCCAAAGCGTTCAGAGAGGTGGAAACTATCAGGCAGTTTACCCAGCTTTCAAATAATGGAAATGAAGTGTGCTTTACATCCATTGGCGATGCTTCAACGAGTGAAGGGCATTTTTGGGAAACCATCAATGCGGCAGGCGTACTTCAGGTACCCTTGGTGGTTTTTGTATGGGATGATGGGTATGGCATTTCAGTACCGGTTGAATATCAAACAACTAAGGGATCTGTGTCAAAAGCATTACAGGGTTTTTCTAAAGAAGAAGGAACCAATGGCCTTTATATAGCAGCAGTGAAGGGATGGGATTATATGGGCATGGTGGAGGCTTTTGAAGAGGGCATTGCTTTAGCAAGAGAAACCCACACCCCTGTTTTATTTCATGTGCAGGAATTAACCCAGCCACAAGGACATAGTACGTCCGGCAGCCACGAACGATATAAAACAGAGGAGCGCTTGGATTGGGAACGGGAATACGACTGCATAAAAAAAATGAAAACCTGGATTTTGGACAATGCCCTGGCCGATGAAAAACAATTAGAAAAAATTGAAGTAGAAGCCCGTGAAGCAGTCAGAATAGCCAGAAATAACGCATGGCAGGCCTATTTAGCTCCATTGAAAGAACAAATAGCAACAACCCGGAACATTCTTGCGCAGTTAGAACAAGTCCATCCGGACAAAGCCAAAGAGTTTAAAAAAATGTCGGCACACCTGTCGGCACTTCGGGAGCCCCTGCGCAGAAATGTGCTTCAAAACTTATACAAGGCCATCCTGCTATGTGGAGAGGGGAATGCCCCGGAAGCCGAAGCTTATTATAAAAAGCTACTACAGGAAAATGACCAATTATTTAATACCTATTTGTTCGATAAAGGCCCAAAAAGCGCATTACAGGTGCCCTCCGTTGCCCCCATTATTACCGAACAATCCCAACAAATTAACGGATATGAAATACTGAACCACTATTTTGACCAGTTGTTCAGCCATAACCCCAAAGTATTTGCTTTTGGCGAAGATGTAGGGAAGATTGGGGGCGTGAATCAGGGATTTGTAGGGTTGCAAAAAAAATATGGCGAATCACGCATTTTTGATACCGGCATTCGCGAACTGACCATTATGGGGCAGGCTGTGGGGATGGCGCTACGTGGGCTTCGGCCGATTGCAGAAATACAATATCTCGACTACTTGCTTTACGGCTTGCAACCCCTAAGTGATGACGTTGCCACCCTGCATTTCAGAACAGCCGGTCAGCAAAGCTGCCCCATCATTATACGCACACGTGGCCACCGGTTAGAAGGCATCTGGCACAGTGGTTCACCGATGAGCATGATTTTGGGAACCCTCAGAGGATTTCATGTATGCGTGCCCCGAAATATGGTACAAGCTGCCTGCTTTTATAACACTTTGTTACAGAGTAACGACCCGGGCCTCATTATTGAAGTATTGAACGGTTATCGGCAAAAAGAAAAACTGCCCGAAAACTTAGGCGAAATGACTTTAGCATTGGGTGTACCGGAAATTTTGCATGAAGGCGAAGATATTACGATTGTGAGCTACGGATCTACCCTGCGCATTGTTCTGGAAGCCATAAAGACCGTTGCCCCATTAGGTATAAGCTGCGAACTGATAGACGTACAAACCCTGCTGCCGTTCGATATTCACCACGCTATTTTGGAATCGTTGAAAAAAACAAACCGGATTGTATTTGTAGATGAAGACGTACCCGGCGGTGCTACCGCTTACATGTATAATAAAGTGATGGAAGAACAGGGGGGCTACCGCTATCTGGATGTTTCCCCACGAACCATTACCGGAAAAGAACACCGTCCCAGTTATGGTAGCGATGGAGACTATTTTAGCAAACCCAATGCAGAGCAGATTGCTGCGGTTCTTATAGAAATGATGAAAGAATAAAAAAAGCACAGCCTCTATTGAGGTTATGGGAGAACAGGTGATTCTGGTGGTTACAACTACTGCTCTTTTTTGGTGCGATCTTCGGTTAAAAAAACATCTTCATTTTCCCGTTTCATCAGGTATTTTTCGCGAGCCAGCTTTTCTATTACTCCCGGGTCGCTTTCTAAACTGGCTTTTATCTGGCGCAGTTCGGTCAGTTCTTTTGTAAAATGATCTTTACTTTGTTCCAGTTGCTTCAACTCTCTGTTTCTTTCGAAAGTGGTTATCATATCATTTTTATCTAAAAAAATCATAACTCCCAGAAAAACGAGGGTTGCAATGAAGAACTTATTGGTCAGAAAGCGCGAAATCCTGTTCAGTGCCCTCCGTTTTTCCGGCGGAACTACAGGTTCTTTTTCGGGTAAAAAATCTACGAACTCTTCCATGGGTGCAAGATAAAAAAAACTCTCTGCATTTTAGGCAGAGAGTTTTTGCACAGAGGTGCATAATTCTTTATTTGTACAAAAAGCGAACTTTTCCATTAGGATAAAGTGCACTTTCGGCTAATTGTTCTTCAATACGGATCAATTGGTTGTATTTTGCTACCCTGTCGGTACGGCTTGCAGAACCGGTTTTTATCTGTCCGCAATTGAGCGCTACAGCAAGGTCGGCAATGGTCGTATCTTCGGTTTCGCCGCTTCTGTGGCTCATAATAGTGTTGTAACCATGGTGTTGTGCCAGTGTAACGGCATTGATGGTTTCGGTAACGGTTCCAATTTGGTTCACTTTTACCAAAAGAGCATTGCCCACGCCTTTGTCAATACCTTGTTGCAGGCGTTCTACATTGGTTACAAACAGATCATCACCTACCAACTGGCACTTACTGCCGATGGCTTCGGTCAACATCTTCCAGCCCTTCCAGTCATCTTCTGCCATACCGTCTTCAATGGAAACAATGGGATATTTTTTCACCCAACCTTCCCAGTATTTAACCAATTCTTCGCTGCTCATAACCTGGCCGCTACTTTTATGGAACACATATTTTTTCTTTTTGGCATCCCATAATTCGCTGTTGGCTGCGTCCATGGCAATCACCATTTGAGATCCGGGTTTGTAGCCTGCTGCGCTAATAGACTCGAGTACGGTTTCAATAGCTTCTTCGTTGCTTTGAATGTTGGGCGCAAAACCACCTTCATCACCTACATTGGTGCTATACCCTTTCTTTTTTAGTACAGTTTTCAAAGCATGGAAGGTTTCTACTCCCCAACGCAGCCCTTCGCTGAAGGATTTTGCCCCAATCGGCATAATCATAAATTCCTGAAAATCAATTTTATTATCAGCATGAGCTCCACCGTTCAGAATGTTCATCATGGGGATGGGAAGGGTTTTGGCATTGGTACCGCCTATATATCTGTAAAGAGGCAGGCCTGCTTCTTCAGCCGCAGCTTTTGCAGCTGCCATACTTACTGCCAGCAGAGCATTTGCTCCCAGTTTTCCTTTATTAGGCGTTCCGTCCAGCTCAATCATTAGCTGATCGAGCCCTGTTTGGTCGCTAACATCAAACCCTAACAATGCAGGAGCAATAATGCTGTTCACGTTTTTCACAGCTTTTAAAGTACCCTTGCCTAAATAGGTTTTTTTGTCGCCATCGCGCAGTTCTACGGCTTCGTGAATACCTGTACTGGCACCACTGGGCACCGCTGCACGGCCTAAAGCTCCTTCATCGGTGATAACATCTACTTCTACGGTAGGATTACCGCGGCTGTCTAAAACCTGTCTTGCAAAGACATCTGAAATGTAACTCATTGGAAAAAATTTATAGATTTAAAAAAATACTTTTCTTCAGCGTTGCAAGTTACTTAAAGTTCTGCATCTGAAAACATTTTAAGCTGCGTTTTCAACAAAAACAGTCAATATATGATAAAAAACATATTTTTATAGCAACCTCGGGTGGGTAATCCCTGTACAAGCCTGCAAGGAGCCTGGTTGGATATTAGTTTGGTCGCACACATTCAATAAACCAGTCCCTGTAATTTACGTACATTCGGTTGGGTCCTTCAAAAGTGATATTGGAAGCATGATTCAAAATGTAGAAAATACCGCCGTCTGTGTCATTTTTACAAGGGTTTTCGGTTGCTACAATATCATGAAAACTAATATCCCGATTCTTTATTTTAAATTTTCCGGTATAGGTGTTGCAAAAGGTTCTGCCTTCAATGGTTTTTGCCACCGTGTTGAAATGAATGGTGGGGGTATCGGTATATAAAAAATACTGTCGTATGCCGGTAGATGACAAAGAGATGATGCCCCATTTTCCTTCAATTTTCTCATTGGTGATTTTGTGCTTGGTGCAGCTCCAGCTAAAAAACAGGAGCGCAGTTACAGCTACAGCAAAAACGATCTTCATGCGCCTAAGATAAGGGGTTTTTATTTTATTCGATCACATTCGAAAACAATATTGCTGATGCCGTCTCTCAGATATAATTTGTCACCTGTAACGGTAAAAGCGCTGATGCGTTCATTTAGCAGTTTGATGTAATAATTTTCTTGTTCTTGTTTGTCGCAGGTCATTCGTGTAGAAATAATATTTTGAAAACGCATTCCTGTTCCTTTTAATATAATTCCTCCGTTTATCGTATTGCAGGGAGCCTTTCCAGTAAAACGGTTTTTATCCACATCAAAACTGAGGGTAACACCCGAAAGGGGCTCTAATTCGGCTTTTTGCTGGCGGCGCATAGAAATCACATTCCATTTTCCTGCCAGTTCTTTAGCAAAGGATGCAGACTGTACATCTATCCTGTTGTCGTAGAAAATGGTATCCCTGCCGGAAATAATCATCACTCCTTCTGGTGTATTGATTACGGTATTATCCTTGCCTTTTGTTGTGTTCTTTGCGGTTTTGCGAGAGCCTCCACAACTTAAAAGTGTAGCGGTAAATAATACTATTACAAATGCGATGACAAAGTTTCTCATATTATTTCTTTTAATAGGAGTGTGGCATACTCTGTTTTACCCTAAAGCAAGTTTCAGAACTTCTTCCATCCTGTCCACAAAATGAAACTTCAGCCCTTTGATAAAATCAGGTTCAACCTCTTCCACATCTTTTTGATTTTGCGAACATAAGATAATTTCTTTAAGTCCTGCCCGTTTTGCGGCTAATATTTTCTCCTTAATACCCCCGACAGGAAGCACCTGCCCCCGAAGCGTTATTTCTCCTGTCATAGCCAAAAACGGTTTTACCCGTTTGCCGGTTATTACCGATGCAATTGAGGTCATCATGGTAACTCCTGCGCTGGGGCCATCTTTGGGAGTAGCTCCTTCGGGAACATGAATATGTATATCGTTTTTGCCAAAAACGGAGCTGTCAATATTGTATTTTTTGGCATTCGATTTCAAATAGGTTAATGCGGTGCTTGCACTTTCTTTCATCACGTTCCCCAGGTTGCCGGTAAGGTTTAATGCTCCCTTGCCCTCACTCATGCTGGACTCAATGAAAAGAATGTCTCCCCCCACATAGGTCCAGGCCAGGCCAACGGCTACCCCTGGTTGGTTCACAGTTTTATAGATATCGTTATTATATTTGGGTTTGCCCAGTATGATTTGAATTTCATCTACTGTAATGGTTTTGCTGAACTTTTCATTCATGGCCACTTTTTTTGCCTGGTGACGCATTACGCTGGCTAATTGCCGGTCTAATTCTCGTACACCACTTTCGCGGGTGTAGTCTGCTATCAGGCGCTCTAAGGTTTTGTCAGAAATTTTAAAGCCCATCTTAGCAAGCCCATGTGCTTCTTTTTGTTTGGGAATCAGGTGGCGTTTTGCTATTTCAACTTTTTCTTCGATCGCATAGCCGTTCAGATAAATAATTTCCAACCTGTCGCGCAAAGCGGGTTGTATGGTGGCCAGACTGTTGGCAGTGGCAATAAACAACACCTTACTAAGGTCGTATTCCAACTCCAGATAATTATCGTAGAAGGTGTTATTTTGTTCGGGATCCAGCACTTCCAGTAAAGCGCTGCTGGGGTCGCCTCTAAAATCGTTGCCTACTTTGTCCACCTCATCCAAAACAATAACGGGGTTGCTACTTTTCACTTTTCGGAGCGATTGTAAAATACGGCCAGGCATGGCGCCAATATAGGTTTTGCGGTGGCCACGAATTTCGCTTTCGTCGTGAATTCCGCCCAAACTTAACCGAACATATTTACGACCCAATGCACTGGCAATACTTTTTCCTAAAGAGGTTTTCCCAATGCCGGGAGGGCCTAAAAAACAAAGGATGGGGCTTTTCATGTCGCCTTTCAATTTCAAAACAGCTAAATACTCCAATATTCGCTCTTTTATTTTTGCCATACCATAGTGATCGGCATCGAGGGTTTTCATGGCTCCGTTAAGGTCGTAGTCGTCCTTTGTGTACTCTTCCCAGGGCAAATCCAGCATAAAATCTACATGATTATAGACTACCGAATAGTCGGGTGTGCTGGGATGCATGCGTTCCATTTTTTCAATCCCTTTCTGAAACGCTTCTTTTGCGGCCTCGGGCCATTTTTTTGCTTCCGCTTTTTTTTGCAACTCTTTGATTTCCTGAATGTTACTATCGCCTCCCAACTCTTCTTTAATGCTTTTTAGTTGCTGTTGCAGAAAATACTCCTTCTGTTGTTTGTCTAATTCGGTGCGGGTTTTATTGGTTACTTTATTCTTGAGTTCTAAAAATTGCAACTCTTTTTGTAGCAGTTGCATCAGTTCCTGGGCGCGTTCCCGAATATCGGTCAGCTCCAGCAGGCGTTGCTTTTCCTGTACAGTCGCATTGAGGTTGCTGCTTACAAAGTGAATTAAAAATGTGGGTTTTTCAATATTACGCAGAATAAGAACGGCCTCGGCAGGCATATTGGATTGCTGAATGATGTTGGCGGCCAGATCCTTAATATTTGATATATGCGCTTCAAAATCAGCATCTTTTGGATCCAATTTTTCCTCTATACGACTTATTTTAGCTTTAAAATAAGGGGTCTCTGTAAGGAGGGCATCCACTTTACATTTACTGCGCCCCTGAATAATAACGGTAGTACCGCCATCGGGCATTTTTATGAGTTTTATGATTCTGGCCAAGGTTCCAATATCCGTCAGGTCATTAATTCCTGGTTCTTCCTGTGCACTATCTTTTTGAGACACCACAGCGATCAGCTTATTTCCTTTATAGGCATCATTTACGGCAGAAATGCTTTTATCGCGACCTACGGTGATGGGTAGCACCACACCTGGGAATAAAACAGTGTTCCTAAGTGGCAATACTGCTATTTCGTCAGGAATCTCGTCAAGGTTCTCATCAGAATCGTTTTCGTTCAATGTCATGATGGGCATAAAATCCACATCTTCATCGGAGCTAAAATTCACTTTATTCAATATCATTATAAAAATATAAGACAAACTGTCATCACAAACTGTGATACAGCAAAAAAAATATTGATTATGGCTTTTGCAAGATTAGTGCCACAAACAAGGATACTGTAAGATTGGCTTGTGGGCAATATTTTCTGATTGATCTGTTCCAATTGTCATTGTTGGCCTTTTCCTTCAAAATCCACGAGGTTTTGAGGTGAGGCCGAAAATCTATTCCAAATAGCAGAACCCAACCCTTTTCGCAAAAGAACCGGAACCCAAATTATCGGGAATAAAATATACATGTACTTTATAACCCTATCGAATTGACAAACAGCTATTTAGGTGAAATCAAAATTTTTGTGGCTCATCGCATTTACAGCAAAGACCATTCATTTCACGAAATAAGCCACTCAAAAAGTGGCTTATTGGTTTGATACTATAACAGAAAACGACCTTCTAGTGGCAAATTTGTGGCCCGGCATTGCTATCCCTATCGGAGAGCGGGTTAAAATCCTTCTTTTACAATCTGCTCACTTGTAACTCCCAAACTTGCTAAATGTTTTTCTACAGCATCCATCATAGGAGGTGGCGCACACAGATAAAAATATTTATGATCGTCAATTAAATTTTTAATTACTTCGGGCGTAACATAGCCGTGTAAATACCCTTCCGCATCTTCTTCAGAAAGCACATTTGTAAAATTCTTTCCTAAAAGCTCTTTAAAAAAATCTTCGCGGATAATATCTCCCTTAGTTTTGTTAGCAAAAATTAGCTTATTGTTCCCTATTTCACCTTGTTTTTTCAGATTTCTGAGAATGGCCAGAAAGGGCGTAATTCCGGCACCACCTGCAATAAAGATGCCTTCTCCTTTATAAGCAATATCTCCATACACCGAGCCAATAATCAGCTCATCATCTGCTTTGAGTGCAAGAAGTTGATTGGTAACTCCGTTATGTGAAGGATAGGTTTTGATGTTGAACTCGATTTCATCCTCGTCGGGAAGTGAGGTAAATGTAAACGACCTCCATTCCTTTTCCCACCCGGGTTTGTTAACGGCTACATCTACTGCCTGACCGGGAGTAAACTGCAAGCCTGTGGGCTTTTCGGCTACAATCTTCAACACATCATGTGTAAGATGTTCAATAGATTTTATTTTAACTGCTTGTGCCATAGTCTGTTATTTTTTACTGAAAATATGCGATAAAAACTCTTGCTTGATCATCTCACTTTCAAATTGGCCGGAATAGTTTGCAGTAACCGTTTGGCTGTTTGTATCCCGAATTCCTCTGGAAGCAACACATAAATGATCCGCTTCTATAACAACCGCAACGTCATTATGTTGTAAAATTTCTTTTAACCCTTCGGTAATTTGCAGGGTCAGGCGTTCTTGTACCTGGGGTCGGCGGGCATAATATTGAACCAAGCGGTTGATTTTTGAAAGTCCGATCACTTTATCCTTCGGGATGTAAGCTACATGTACTTTTCCAATAATTGGCACAAAATGGTGCTCGCAATTGGAGTACAACGTAATATCTTTTTCCACCAACATTCGGTTATAGCCATATTTATTGTCAAAAAGGCTAATCTCGGGTTTATTAGCGGGGTTGATGCCGCTAAAAATCTCTTTAACATACATTTTTGCTACTCTGTTGGGCGTGTTGCAAAGACTATCGTCGTTTAAGTCTAACCCCAGAGTTTCCATGATTTCGGCGAAGTGATATTCAATTTTTTCAATCTTTTGTTCATCGCTCCATTCAAAAACCTTCGCTGTGAGGGGCGTATTGAACTGTTTTTTACTTGTTTTTCCGTTTAGAGTTGCTATCATTACTATAAATTATAATTCGTTAATAAGTTTCATCACCCTTGTTGTCATTGCATTGCAATAAACTGCGTGATATTCAAAAAGTTCTTCAGGGGCATAGGACTTTTTAATGATGTTTTGCAACATGGTTTTTGCCCTGTTCAGACGCACTTTTACGTTGGTTTCGCTAATATTGAGTAAGTCTGCGGTTTCTGCTACGTTCATACCGTTCGCTTCTCTTAATGAAAATACCATGCGGTAGTTTTCGGGGAGTTGAACTAAAGCCTCCTGTAAAATTTTGCCCAACTCACGATTTTGCACCACCTTGCCGGTTTCCTGCCCTCCTTGTTGAAACATAGGTTCTGCATGTTCGTTTACCTCTTTCATAATTTCATTTTTAAAACTTAATTTTTCTTTTTTCCTGTAGCAGTTGTTCAGCATAATACGGCTAATCCAGGTTTTAAAACTGGCACGCCCCTCAAATTTTGCCAGATTTTTATACGCATCTACAAAGGTATCCTGCATCAGATCTTCGGTGTCTTCGTGATTGTAGTTGTAAGATCGGCCAATTTTATACAAATACGGATTGAAACGCCTCACTATTATTTCGTAAAGGCCTTTATCTCCCTCAAGTATTCGTTCAATAATTTCTGTTTCTGTAAATTGTTCAAACTGTTGCATATTTTCTAAAGAAGGTTTACACTATTTATCGGTGAAAAACTTTTCAACTGAATTCTATCCATCATCCAACATCACTTTGAGCAAAATTAGCATCCCGGCACAACCGACCAGCCAGGAAAGGCACCCTTAGAGGCTGGGAATGTTGAATTTTTGCTCTCTTCCCATTTCTTTTTGCCATTTTACAAGGTATCTATACGCTTCTGTAAAAATGGAGTCAGTAAGAATTAGAAAGGTTACAAAAATATTTTGGAATTTTTGAATTGTACAAAAACTCGTTGTTTTGAAAAGCACTTGAGCATCTTAGTCTTTGGTTATGAACCTCTTAACTATTTTACGGTATTAGTTTTTGGATATACCCGGAAGTTTCCATGTGCTGAAAAACATCGTTCAGGTTTTTATTCTTCAGTAGAGTCTCTGCTGTTTGTTTCAATGCAAAGGCTGCACATTTAAAGAAACCGGATGCAAGACTTACTCTTGCAACCCCCATTGTTTTTAGTTGATCTAAATTCGGCAAGCCAGGTATCATGGTTAAATTTACAGGTAACCCTGTTTGTTGTACCACAACTTTTATAGGTTCCTGGTCTTTTAATAGGATTGGGTACAGGCCATCGGCTCCGGCGGCTTTATACGCTTTCCCCCTCATGAGAGTTTCTTGCAACTTTTCCTCTTCAGTGAGGTAATTTGCTTTGATATAGGTATCTACCCGCGCATTAAGAAACAGGGGCGAACCGGCTTCTATCGAGGCCCTTTTTATACTATTGATTTTTTCGCATTGTGCTTCTATGGGTACCAAGCCCGGCTGATCCTGCCGGCTATCTTCAAAGTTTATCCCTGCGATACCCGTATCTATTAATTTTTTAATATGATCTTTCAACTGTAGGTTATTGGCCGCATAGGCCGTTTCTACATCCGCTGTTACCGGTATTTTTACGCATTGTACAATTCTTTTCAGGATAAGCAGCAACGCATCAAAAGGCAATTTTTCCCCATCTCTAAAGCCCTGGCTCCAGGACATGGCCGAACTGGAAGTGGCCACAGCAGGGTATCCCAGATCCTGCAAAAGAATAGCCCCAAAGGGATCCCAGATATTGGGCAAAACCAGAAGTTGACCGTTGTGGTGGAGCTGATGAAACCGCTCTGATTTTTCTCTTAGTTCTTGTGTGTGCATAATTTAGTAACGCCGAACGAAAGATAATTGTTAATTCAGCTTTCGAAAAGACCAAAAAATATTCTCAAATAAGCCACAAGGATTGCACTTAAAAAAGAATTGCTGGCAGCATCCACTTCTACTACTTCCCAATTTCAGGTTTTTTGGTATAGGTGAAAAATACATTCTGGCATCCTCATCCAGTTCCCAATCAGGAGATGAACAATTTTTCCCCAATATCAATTATCTTTCACCCATGAAATCACAAACCGAAAAATATCTCAGATACATTCTAAACCCATTAGAACTATTCGGTACGCAAAGAACCCGTGAGATACTTTCTGTGAACCCTACCATTGTTACCGAAAGAACCGATGCGGCAAACGTAAAAATAACAGCTTACCGATATAACAAAACAGGAATTGAGGAATATCAAAATCTATCCCTGGCAGAATGTCTTTCTTTGAAAAACAATGATAAAATCCTGTGGATTAATGTGGGTGGCCTTCGCAAAGCAGACCTGGACAAACTGGGTGAATGTTTCGGAATATCGCCTTTGTTGCGCGAGGATATACTTACGGTAGGCCAGCGACCAAAAATGGACGAAATTGACGATATTTTATTTTGTGTAGTGAACATGTTGAGTTTTAACAAAACCAAACAAAGCTTAGATTCGAAGCAAATCAGCTTAGTACTTGGGAAAAATTTAGTCATCAGTTTTCAGGAAGATGCTGGTCATAATATTTTTGAAGCCCTGGCCGGCCGGTTAAAACTTCCCCTTAGCCGTACCCGAACCAAAGAAGCCGACTACCTGTACTACACCCTATTGGATACGATTGTGGACTACTACTTTGTGGTAATGGACCAGTTGGGCGACTTGATTGAAGCACTGGAAGAAGAAATTGTAAGAAGCACGAGCAAACGGGTATTAGCCCGAATCAACCTGCTTCGAAAAGAACAAATTGTATTAAAAAGAAGTGTGTACCCTGTTCGCGAGGTAGTAACCAATATTATTAAAAGCGAAAGCGACCTGCTTACCGAGTTTAACGAGCGTTTTTACAAAGATATTTATGACCATATTGTGCAGGCCATAGACCTGGTAGATAATTATCGCGATATGATTATGGGGATGCAGGACCTGTACATCAGTAACGTGAATCTTAAAATGAACGAAGTGATGAAAGTAATGGCCATCGTAACCTGTTTGCTGGCTCCGGCTACAGTTATTGGCGGTATATTTGGGATGAATTTTACTGTAATACCCCTATCCAACCATCACTGGGGCTTTTGGATCGCCGTGGGTATGATGCTGTTAATTCCAATCTGGATGCTGAGCATTTTTAAAAGAAGAGGATGGTTTTAGGCCCAACCCCACCACCAGCACCTTAGCTTCCCTTTTTGTGAAACCTATCGGACAGTAAACGATACAATTCGTCAAAATCAATTTTTAAAGAGCGGGCTGCTATACAAAACGGAGTTTGATACAGCCTGTAATTAATACCCTGTATCCGTTTTTTAAATGGATCCTTTTCCTTTTCAAGATAGGCATCAGGGTTTTCGAGAATCACTCTGATAAATTTCTGGCCTCCAATCTCTATTACATCAAGCCTTTGAATATCGGCCCAAAACACCTTTCCAGCAGAAGCCCCTCCGGTATAATCCGTTATTCCCTCCTTATCAAGGATCAGACCTGGAGTTTTATCGGCCAGTCTTTTGCCAAACAATAATGCAAAAAGCCCAAAAAATACCAACAACAGATACCCCGCTATAGTAACCACAAGGGTATTATCCGATCTGATGAAAAGACGAGGATTGATAATAATTGCAATACCCAAAGCCGTAAATAAAGCTGTAAAAACAAAAAACCGAATCTCTCTGCTTTTTTGTAATGGGATGGATATCGTGTTCATTATTAATTATTTATGGTAAAATATCGTGTTAAAAAACTGAAACAACCCGGTCAAAATTAATGGATAAACCGATAATCAGGCTTCAGAAACTAGTATTGCCGAATGCATTTGACGAGGCTGTGTATAAAAAAACGAATCAGACTGTAAATGGGCTGTAATAAAACTCGCCTTCTTTCGTTCCTTATAATACCAAATACCGGTTTCCTATAAAGTTTCGATACTTTTGCCTCTCCAAAAAAATGGTAGCGCTACATGATTGAACTGAATGAAAGGCAGTTTGAGGAATTTTTTTACGCATTTTACGACAGAGTGTATGCGGGTCTTTTGGCAAAAAGTTGCCCGCCCGATGTGGCGCAGGAACTTACACAGCTCACATTTATAAAAGTATGGGAATACCGGTCTTCATTTTCTTTTGACATTAGTCCCGAGGCACAAATTTTCAAAAAAGCAAGACAGGTTTTCATAGATTGGTTGCGAAAAGAAGCGCATCAAAGAAAAATAATGGAAGAAATGCAACATTTGTCACAATCCCAGCCCCCCACAAAATTAGAACTCACAGACACCATACAAAAGGCTGTAAATCAATTACCTTTAAAACAGAAAACCGTATTCTGGCTGTCCTATGCCGAGGGGTACTCCCGAACCGAGATAGCGGAACAACTTGGAATTTCTATAAAAACTGTAGATCGGCATATTCATGAAGCCTTAAAACAACTTCGAAAAACCATCGCCTATATTGTGGTGATGGCGTTTATCACTCAAAATTTCAACTAACCTCCAGCGCAGTCATCAACACAAAACGGCAACCAGAGATCTGGCAGTTCCGTTCTTCGAAAAAAAATATTTTTTCGGGTCTGGGTACTTTTCCATTTTCAAACGTACAACAAAGAGCGATGCACGAAAATAAATACGATATTCAAGCTATTGAAGAGTTTTTAGCCAATAAAAGCAGGTACACAGATGCAGAAGAAATTGCTACCTACTTGAACAGCAACGAACCTTTGTTGGAAAAACTCATCCCCTTTAACACAGTTTCGCCCGTAATTAGCCTTGAAGAAAAACAAAAGCAATTACAAAAAATTATAGGCCGCAAATCTGCCAAAGTACGCACCCTGCAAAGAATGTTGGCCGCAGCCGTTATAATCGGTATTATTGCCACCGGAATTTTTTGGTGGGTACAACAGAGCCCCTCTCCAACCTCAAAATCCGAACTTACTGCTGTTCAGCCAATTATACAAAAAAACAAGTCTGATAACCCTTTGCTGATTCTTTTACCCGATGGTTCTAAGGCTACCCTTGACCCCATGGCTGAAATTGTTTATACTCCTGAATTTTCTTCAATCCGCCATATAACCCTAATACAGGGGAATGTTTTGTTCGATATAAAAAAAGACAGCTTGCTACCCTTCACTGTATTGGCCAGAGGCATCCAAACCACCGTGCTGGGCACCACTTTTTGGGTAGAGCTACCTCAAAACACCAAAAAGGTGGCTGTAAAACTGCAAACCGGAAAAGTAAAGATCCAATCTGTTGACAATGAATTTGCTATGAACGAAACGTTCCTGGCGCCCGGAGAAAATTGCTTTATTGATAAAACAATGGGTACGGTTAAAGTTGTAAAGGAAAAAATTGCCACCAGCCCGGCACAGAAAACAAATAAGCAAACTACTGAAGAGGAAAACCAGGAAGTTTTATGGACGAACGAAAATCTGCAGTTTTCTAAAGCAGGGTTGAGCAGTGTGTTTGAAAAACTTGAAGCAAGGTATCACGTAAAAATAATTGCAGACGAGGGGATTGTTTCCCGATCGGTTCTTACGGGAAAAATATACCATACCGATTCTCTGCAGGCAATTATAAAGTCTATCAGCGACATAAATCAACTCAGTTATGAAATCCGAAACGATTCCGTCTTTTTAAAGAAAAAGCAAGTGGAATAAGCGGGAGCGGGGTTGTTTGCGAGATTCACAGAGTTATGTTGCCGAAATAGAACAGGTCATTTTCTTTTAACAAACATCTGCATGATGCCATATCATTAGCGAGACGTTTGTGATTTAAAACATATAGTATATGAACAAATTCACACGGTATTTAGTTTTGATGATGCTGGGCAGCCTATGCCTGAGCACGCAACTTTTTGCACAGCAGGAAGTAACGGTGAGAGGAAAAGTGCTTTCTGAATCGGGCGAAGAATTAGGCAACACCACAATTATGGTGCAGCACGTGCTCAGCGGCCGAAAGGACTATTTGATTTCCGATACGGCAGGAGTATTTGCTATCAGTGGTTTGGAAGCAGGTCAAAAATACAACCTGTATTTTGACCATGTTGGTTTTGCAAGCGATTCTTTGGTAAATCTTATTTTTTCTGCTACAGAAAACAACTCGCTACTTATTCGGTTAAAACCCGGCACGGGAACAACACTTGGCGAAGTGGTGATCACCACGGCATTGGGCATTAAACGGCAGGAACGCTCCCTGAGTTATAATGCACAACAAATTAATGCTGATGACCTTACCACGATAAAAGACGCCAACTTTGTAAACAGCCTTTCGGGTAAAGTAGCCGGCATTACGGTGAACCAAAGCGCCTCAGGAGTAGGTGGCGCCACAAAAGTGGTAATGCGGGGTGTAAAATCAATCGAAAAAAGCAACAATGCCTTATACGTTATTGACGGGGTACCTTTATTGTCCCTAACATCTGCCCAGGGTGAGGGAAGGTTTTCCTCTACCGGATCCACGGAGGGAATTGCCGATATCAATCCGGAAGATATAGAAAGCATGACCGTACTAACCGGTGCATCCGCAGCGGCATTATATGGTTCTGCCGCTGCTAACGGAGCCATTCTTATAACCACCAAAAAAGGAAAGGCCGGAACGGTAAAAGTGAATTTTTCAACAGGTGCTGATTTCTCCTCACCCTTTGTAATGCCCCTTTTTCAAAATCGCTATGGAAGCGATGGAAAAATAACATCCTGGGGGGCCAAGCTTCCCGAAGACGCTGAAAAGTATCAACCTAAAGATTTTTTCCAAAGAGGTACAGTTTTAATGAACTCTATTTCACTATCCGGTGGATCTGAGAAAAACCAAACCTATGTATCTGCAGCCTCCACCAACTCCCAGGGCCTGATCCCCAATAACATATATAACCGCTATAATTTCTCTTTCAGAAACACTACTTCTTTGCTGAACGATCGTTTCAGAATTGATGCAGGAGCCAGTTATATTCTTCAAGACAACCGGAATATGGTGAACCAGGGAGAATATATGAACCCACTGGTGGGAGCTTATCTGCTTCCGAGGGGAGATGGGTTGGAAAAAACAAAAATATTTGAAATTTATAACCCCAGTCGAAAAATCTACGAACAACTTTGGGGAGATTTTACAGGTACCGAGGGATTGTTTAATGGCTCTTATAGCGGAGACTACAGTTTGCAAAACCCCTATTGGGTAGCCTACCGCAACCTGAGAGACATGAAGCGCGAACGCAACATTATGTCTTTAGGACTGTCTTACGACCTCAAATCCTGGACGGCATCTGAAAAATGGGATGTTTCTGCCAGAGTACGAACCGATAATACCCATTTCAGAGGCACCGATAAACGGTATGCTTCCACATTAGCTTTGTTAGATATGAGTAAAAATGGGCACTTTGGCCAATCCGAAGGGGTTGAAAAACAAACCTATCTGGATGTACTTACCAACCTTACCCGAAAATATGATTGGGACGGGGTAGGCAGGTTTTCTCTTACGGCCAACCTGGGTGCCTCTCTGCAAGACAATCGTGTTGACGGAACGGTGTACTCCGGACCTCTTCGCGAAGATGGCATACCCAATGTGTTTAATACTTTTAACATAGACCAGGGCGCACAAAAAACGCTGAATGTGCCTGCTGGATGGACGGAACAAACCCAGTCCATTTTCAGTAGCGTGGAACTGGGATACAATAACTATTTATTCCTTACCTTAACCGGTAGAAATGACTGGGCATCTCAATTGGCCAATTCTCCAAACAAGTCGTTCTTTTATCCTTCGGTGGGCTTGTCTTCTATTATCACAGAAATGCTTTCGCCGGATGTAAGAGCGCAACTGAGCCCTGTTTTATCTTATCTGAAATTGCGCGCAGCCTTTAGCTCGGTAGGTTCTCCGTTTGACCGTGGCCTTACCACGCCAACCTACACTTTTGATGAAACCAATAAGGTATGGAAAACAGTTTCGCATTTCCCCATTGGGGCACTTTATCCCGAACGAACCAATTCTTACGAAGCCGGTATTAGCTCTAAATGGGCGCACAGAAGGCTAAGCTTAGATCTTACATTCTACCGCACCAATACGGCCAACCAAACCATCCGGGCGGCTATATCTCCTTCTTCGGGATATGACGCTGTGTATTTGCAAACCGGTAACGTTCAAAATAGGGGGTTAGAGTTAGGGCTGGGTTATGATATTAAATCTGGCAAAGATTTTTCATGGAACAGCTATTTCACAATGGGTTATAACAAAAACGTAATCAAATCGCTGTTGGAAAACTATATCAACCCCGTAACAGGCCAAAAAGAAAGCAAAGAGTATTTAGAAAAAAATTCCTTTGGCCCCTTAAAATACATTTTAAAAACAGGCGGTTCTCTTGGCGACATTTATACCGATGCAGATTTTCTGCGTAATCAGGATGGAAATATATTCGTAGATGCCAACGGGAAAGTATCTACCTCGAACTTTGGCCCCGGAAAGTTTGAAAAATTAGGGAGTGTTTTGCCCAACTATACAATGGGTTGGAGAAATGATTTCACTATTAACAACTTTACTTTGGGAGCCTTGCTAAACGGCCGTGTAGGAGGACTTGTTGTATCTATGACCGAGGCCGCTTTAGACCATTATGGCGTTTCGCAAGGTTCGGCTGATGCTCGTGATGCGGGCGGAGTGATCTTTAATGGAATACCCATTGACGCACAAAACTATTATGAAGTACGTGGAAAAAACAGATTACCTCAGTATTACACCTACGATGCCACTAATTTTAGAATACAGGAAGCCTACCTGGCCTACAAATTACCCCGGAGGGTGTTCAAGAACTTTGCCGACCTCACCATTTCTTTGGTGGGCCGCAATCTGGCTATGTTGTACAGCAAAGCTCCATTCGACCCGGAAGTGGTATCTTCTACAGGCAACTACGCTCAGGGCTTAGACTACTTCATGGTACCCAGCCTGCGCAGTTTCGGATTCAACATTAAAGCTAATTTTTAATTTGATGATTATGACAAATAAGATATTATTAGCAGTCCTTGTCCTGGTTTTGGCAAGCTGCACCAAAAATTTTGAAACATTCAATCGGGATCCCTACGGAGTTACCGAAGACGAAATTGCCCGTATCCCCCAGGGAGGCGGCCAGTTGGTAGATCTTCAAAAATTGGTAGTTCCCCAGCAGGAAAACACATGGCAGATGTGCTTCGACCTATTTGCAACCGGCTATGCAGGTTATGCAGCACAAACCAAGTTTACAAGCGATTATCCAGTGTATAATCCCCGCACCGGATGGGTAAACTACCCTTTTGACGATACCTACCCAAAAATCTATAAAGCCTACTACGAACTGGAGAAATTAGCCAAAGGCGATATGGGTAAATACTACTACGCCTGGGGCACCGTATTACGCGTAGCTATAACACAATGGCTTACTGATATTTATGGCCCTCTGCCCTACAGCCAGATGAAAGCAGGGCAATTTGGTGTTGTTTACGATAATCAACGAGACTTATATTTGGCCATGTGCGAAGATCTGAAAACAGCAACCACACACTTACAAGCCGTGGATGCGGCCGATCGTCAATACGCCTCCTTCGACTTGGTTTATGGGGGCGATATGAAAAAATGGGTAAAATACGCCAATTCTCTTTTATTACGTATTGCCACCCGCATGTCGAAAGCCGCACCCAACGAAGCCAAAACCTATGCCGAGTACGCTGTAAGTAATGGCGTTATAACTGAGAATGTAGATAATGCGCAATTATCCAATAGTGATAATCCGGCATTTAAAGTGAGTGCAACCTGGGGAGACTCTCGCGTGGGCGCCGAAATTACGGAATACATGAATGCTTTTTCTGACCCCCGCCGCGAAAAATACTTTACCAGCGTTGCCGCAAGAACAGCAGGCAAGCAGTTTTTTGGCTTACGATCTGGTGGCAACCCCAACATTACCGTTGTAGGGGCCAATTATTCTATGCCTAACATTACAGCCAATTCACCCATCGTTTGGATCAGTGCTTCCGAAGTAGCCTTGTTGAAAGCCGAAGGCGCCTTAAATGGTTGGAATATGGGAGAAACCGCCGAAACTCTTTATACAAAAGGTATTGAACTCTCTTTTGACCAATGGGGGGCAGGCTTAGGCAATTACCTGACCAACACCTCGCAACGCGGCAATTTTGCAGATGAATTAACCCCTGGCTTTAATGTAGATTTCTACTCCCCGATTACAGTAAATTGGCAGGAGGCCGCTGGGAACAAGGAAAAGCAACTCTCTAAAATTATTACACAAAAATGGATTGCGATGTTTCCCTACGGCGCACAGGAAGCCTGGGCCGAATGGCGCAGAACAGGGTATCCCAACATGCTGCCGGTGGCCGTAAATAACAGCGGTGGCGCCGTAACCACCGTAAAACAAGTTGATGGGAAAGACCGTGGGGGTATGCGAAGATTGCCCTTCTCTACGGCAGAGTACCTTAATAATACCGTTAATGTAAAAGCCGCAGTTGGATTCCTGGGTGGCCCCGATACCGGTGGCACCGACCTTTGGTGGGCAAAATAAAACCAGTAGCTGATAAGAATAAACAAAGAAGAATCGAACAGTATATCATTTAAAGCAGTTCCTGTAAGTTATCGAATCTAAATAATCAGGGAACTAAAAAAGACTCAGATGAAACATAAACTCATAATATTTTCAATTGCCATCGGTGTTGCAATGGCAGCTTGTAGCAAAATAGAACCGATACGGATTATAGCACCACAGCGACCCATCGATACCCAGGGTTTGGAACAATTCAAAACAAATATGGAAACCAGAAAAGTTTCTATGGGCATGGTGTATGGGTGGGGCAAAAACGAGAACTCCAACCTAATGCATACCCCCGATAGTTTGGATATCATTATTGTAAAAGACGGATATGGCACCCTTTCGGATCATCAGAAAAAAGACCTGGCAGAAGTTCAAACCCAGAAAGCTACCAGGGTATTACTTGGGGTAAATCTGGAGGCAAGTTCCCAGCAACTCAGCCAATTGGTGGAGAGTACGATTAACGCCCGCAAAAAAACAACCGAAAAGACTTTGCGAAAAAACAACCCCAGTATTACAGATCAGGCGGTGAAAGTGGAATTGGATTCGGTGGCAGCAAAAACCACCCGCGAGTTTGCAGCAACCGTGCCCGCCGACTTATCAAAAATTGCCGACTCTGTAAAAACCCTGCTTCAACAATATCAGTTTGACGGGATCAGTGTAGAAATTCCTCAAAACTTTACGGCACTTTATCAGGCAGAAGCAGTGGCCACCTTTCTACAATCCATCAACCAATTTGCAGGCAAGGGAAAAGGAGCCCTGCTAATAATTGAAAATCCATTTACTGAGGGTGCCGATATAATAAAAGAGGCACAATGGGTGGTGTACCGAAACGTAACAAATAACCGCCTGGCCAACTTTGATGCCCTGGCCAGAAATTGGCCCGACAGCAGAGTAGTGGCATCGGTTGATTTTTCAAGAGAAGAGCAACTGAATGGATTTGCCGATAGCGAGACCTTTTCCTCTACCGGAATCTTACCTCAGGCAATAGACGTGGTAAACTGGAAATTCCCTACCCGCGCTGGAGTAGCCTACTATCATATTGAGAAAAACTATTCCGATATTGATGGGAAAGTTTCCTACAAAACCCTCCGCTATTCCATTTCAAAATTGCAGGTAAATTAAACCCTAATAAAAAATCAGGTTCAATGCAAACTGAATTTTTCAAAAAATAAAAATTGCAATAGATGAAAACAAAAAATATACTATGGGGACTGCTGCTGGTGATTACTGCCGGTTCTTGTATAAAAAAAGAAGATACGGCTGGCGGTTCTCTCTTCAGCCAACAGGTGCTGCTTTACAAAGTGGATGGCACAA
>JBDHYK010000013.1:0-30409 GCA_039811305.1 Niabella sp. | reverse complement strand
GGTGCGTTGAACTTTAGCGGAGGTCTTATTGCATGGGGATTGCTTACGCCGGCGATCTATTATTTTATTGCGCCCTATATTGATGCTAATTTTTTAAATGCCTGGGCTGCCGAGTTTATTCAAGCCTATCCGAAATTTTCAATGGATGAAGCCCTTGGAAAGGTAAGCAGCCCCGAATTTCAGATAGCAACCATCTGGAGGCTGATCGTTCGTCCTATTGCTATTGGAGGTATGCTTATGGGGGCAGGTTATACCCTGTTTAAGATGCGTAAAAGCCTGGCAGTGGGTATTTCGCGTTCAATTGGCGATGTAAAAAAGGCAGCGATGGGTGGGCATACCACCGATAGAACTGAAAAAGATATTAGTTTCTCCTATATCATGCTGGGCATTGCCGGTGTAGCGGTGGTAACATTTTGCATCACGTACTTCATTTTCGAAACAGCATTACTTCCCGCTATTGTTGCAGCTACTGTATTAATCATCCTGGCGTTTTTCTTTGCAGCCATCTCAGGGTATCTTGTGGGTATCATGGGTTCCAGTAATAATCCCATTAGCGGGCTCACATTGACGGCGTTGGTGGTTACCGCTTTAATTATGGTATTGATGGGTGTAGATGCCAATTCGGGAGGAGTTGCGGCTGTATTGGGCGTGGCGGCTATCGTTTGTGTATCGGCAGCCGTAGCCGGCGAAATGTTGCAGGATCTGAAAGCCGGGCATATACTAGGGGGTACACCCTGGAGGATGCAGATTGGCGATATCATAGGGGTGGTGCTGGCCGGCGCAGTTATGTTTTTTATATTAAACTTTTTAAACCAGGCAGATATTGCACAGGGAAATATGCCCGTAGCCCAGGGTGGTGGCTATATTGGCGGCTTTGGAAGCAAAAACCTGGCCGCACCACAGGCAGGCTTAATGGCCATGCTCTCAAAAGGAATTGTTGGCGGCGAAATGACCTGGCCGTTGATCGTTTTTGGCATGTTGATGGGTCTGGCATTTATTCTTATGGGTGTAAAAAGCCCCATGTTAGTGAGTGTGGGGATGTACCTGCCCTTAGAAACCACATTTGCCATTTTTATCGGCGGTTTGGTAAAAGGCATCGTGACTATTTTGGTTAAAAAGAAAAAACTGAATGAAGCACAAAAGGCTCGAGTGGAAAATATCGGGGTATTACTGGCAGCAGGATTGATTGCTGGAGAGGCTCTGACCGGATTAGCATTCGCTCCTTTGAAGATTGCAAATATCAATATCACACTGTTTTCCAACCCATTATTGATTATCGGCTTTACAGTTATTATTTTGGTAGCATTAGCGTTGATCTACATCCCTATAAAAAATGCAGGCAGCCCCGATGAACCCGCACCCCCGGTGGCAAATGTCTGAGATCAGAGAAAACGAAGATTTGAAAAGAGGACGAGAAGAGGACAACGTAATTTTTAATTCAGTAAAAGAATACCATTGTTGTTTCAGAAGCAAAAACAGACAGTCAATTTGTTAGAATTAACCCCGGTACACCTGTGCCAATATGCTCTCAATGAGGCCGGAAGAGTTACGGTATTTGAACCCCGTTTCCGAACCCCGTTTTGGAACCGGATATTACCCCACAAATTGGTTTCGAAAGACATAAAAATCAGCCTGGATGAAATGGGTTCCGCCGTGTGGCGGCAAATTAATGGTGAACAAAATGTAATGGCTATCTGTAGAGCACTGCAAGATCAGTTTGGGGAGAAAGTGAGCCCCGCTGAAGAACGGGTTACAAAGTTCATTTCACAGCTTTTTGGCAATAAAATGATCCGTTTTAAAGAAATAGACGCATAATAAAACGCCCCGATCTTCCGGGGCGTTTTGCTTCTATAAAATAAAGTAATTATTTGGCAACCCGTTCTAACCACTTAACCATAAATAACATGGTGAACATGGAAATCAGACAGGCCGCAACAAACACTGCCCAGGTGGCCCATATCGGAATACTTTCGTAAAAAATCGTGCCGAATATAAGAAGCTGGTTGCCCAATGCGGTAGCGCCCAACCAGGCTCCCTGCATAATTCCCTGATACTGAGGCGGTGCTACTTTCGAAACAAAGGACAAACCCAGTGGGCTGATAAACAGTTCCGCAATGGTAAGAATTAAATAGGTGATGATTAATACAAAAGGACTTACCCTTTGCGCATCTGTCAGCCCACCCATTGCTTTCACTTCAGAGGCGGAGGGCAAGCCGGTGGAGCCAATTACCATTACCAAAAACGCCAGTGCGGCAATTCCCATACCAATCGCTATCTTTCTTGGGGTGGAGGGTTCTTTCCCTTTCGCACGCAACCAGCCAAAATAACCGATAATGATGGGAGTAAGAAATACTACAAAGAAAGGATTGAAAAATTGAAATATTTCAGCACCCTTTAGCGTTGTAAAGCCTAAGTTGATGCTAATCATGCTCAGATCGGTATAATCATTGGCAAAGAAGGTGAGCGTTACACCGTTTTGATGGAAAGAAAACCAAAAGAAGATTACCACACCAAATACAGCAAACAGCGCATAAAGCCTTTGTTTGATTTCGTCCTGACTCATTTTTATTTCCGCAGCATCATGATGATGGGCTTTGGTAGCCGGGTTGGGCAGTTTGGATTTGTTGGATAAATAAATGATTAAGGAGATAATCATGGCTACAATGGCGGCACCAAAAGCATAATGAAAACCTGTGTTAAATACATTCAGATACTGATTTGCAAATGCCGTAAGATCGGATGGAACCGCACCGTTACTCACTTGTCCGGCCAGTTCGGTAAAACGAGCAGAAGCCTCGGGGGTGATTTTCCCCTTTAAAAACTCATGACAAAGCGCCGGCAGATCCGAGTTATAAGCAAATCCGTTCCGTTCTACCCACCAGTTTCTAATACCCACGGCAATCAACGGTGCAAACAACGCCCCGATATTGATGAACATATAAAAGATCTGAAAACCGGTGTCTCTTTTTGAAGAATACTCCGGATTGTCATACATCTGACCTACTACCGCTTGTAGGTTCCCTTTGAACAATCCATTACCAAAGGCAATGGTAAATAACCCAATACAGGTTAGTATCAGATAAAACGTAAAGTTGGGCACTGGCGTGGGAGTAGGAATGGCTATTATAAGATAACCCGCTGCCATTAGCAGTAAACCAATCAAAATAACGGTTTTGTACTTTTTTGTTTTATCGGCAATGATACCACCTACCAGTGCAAGCAGATAGATTAACGCATAGAATACCGAGTAAATAGCGGTGGCAGCCGTCTTATCCAATCCAAACTTTGATAGCAGGAACAAGGACAAAATTGCCATCATGATGTAAAAACCAAAACGTTCGCCCATATTAGACAGGGCAGCGCCAAGTAATCCCTTAGGATGATTTTTAAGCATAAAAGAAATTTTTAAATAATAAATCTCCTTACCGTTTTTGGTTTTTGGCAAGGCGCGCCAAAACTAATGAAAAACGGATATAATTTGTATTTGTATGAAGAAAAAAATAAAACGACCTTACTAGTGATTGTTTCTGCTAACAAAAGCTGTTTTTACTTTAGGAAGGTTCAATATTTGGATTCTCCAAACCATAGCCTTTCTTTTTGTCCTCCGCTTTCAGCAAAAGGGCAAAAACTATGGCTAAAAACCCAAAACAGGCAAAAATCAGCATGGGAAGGGTGTAATTGTACTGAGTTACCTCAAGGGTCTTTCCGTCAATTAATTTCGTCGTTTTCCCCACTACGCAGTATTTGTCCAACACATAGCCGATTAAAAGGGGCACGCCCATCAATCCCCAGTTTTGTACCCAAAAAGTAACCGAATAGGCGGTGCCTAATTTTTTTTCGGGAATTATTTTGGCAATGGAGGGCCACATTGAAGCTGGAACTAAGGCAAAGGCGATCCCCAAAAGGATCACTAACCCAATGGCCACCGCTAAATTATTTAAAGAAGGGATGGAGAATAGCAGGTGCACCAGCAGCAGCAGTACCGAACCGATTATCATAATGGTGGCGCCTCTGCCTTTTCTATCATACAGGTTTCCGAAAACAGGGGTGAGTAGCAGCGCGCCTAAGGGCAGCATGGCCGGTATCCAACCTGCAAAATCATCAGAAATCTGAAATTTTTGCTGCATCAGGTTTACCGCATATTTTATAAATGGAAAAACTGCCGAGTAGAAAAGCACACAAAGAATGGTGATCAGCCAAAAGGCTTTATTTTTTGCCACATCCAATACGTCTGAAAATTTGAAATCTTCTTTTGCAGTTTGAGTAGATTCTTCCCGGTCTAATTTTCTGTCCAATACTGTAAACAGCAGAAACACTAACAGCCCTACTCCTAATAATAACATAGACAAAGCAATGGGCGCACTCAGGCTGCCGGTCGTTTTTACCAGAGGGATGGGCGTGAACATTGCTAATGCCGTACCAATGCGGCCAGTGGAAGTGTTTAGACCAATTGCGAGCGCCATTTCTTTGCCTTTAAACCAGCGAACCACCGCTTTTGTAGCCGTGATACCAAAAATCTCACAGCCCACGCCAAATAATGCAAACCCTGTACCGGCCAGAACCGCGGATCGGTTGTAACTGCCAAACAGGCCTAAAAGCCCCTTGCCTTCAATACCGCCCGAAATAGCCCAGTATTTTAGCGAAGCACCACAAAGCATAATGATAATGGCTAATATGCCGGTAAACCGGATTCCCATTTTATCAAGAATCATACCGCCAAAAACCAACATGAGCAAAAACACATTAAACCAGCCATATCCGCTTGTGAAGAGCCCATAGTCCGACGCCGACCAGCTAAGGTGCGTTTGCAAACGTTCCTGCAAAGGAGCCATAGCATCGGTAAGATAGTACATACACATCATTATGAATGAAATGAGTAGTAAAACCATCCATCTGGTGGTTTTTGAGTCGCGAATGCTATTTGTGCTCATGATTTTTTAATTTGGGAAGGGATAAATGTATAAAAAAAGACCGAATCGAATGGAATTGACGAAAAAATAAATAATTCTTTAGCAGGGGCGGTGTTTCATTATTCCCTAAATTGCAGGCTCATTAAACGAAGATTTTTGCCATTTTGTAAATAGATGCCCAACAATTAATTTCTTTATTCCTTAATATACTTACCTTATGTCAGATTACGTATTGAACCAATTACAACCCCAACAGGTTTGGACTATATTTGAAAGCCTCTGCCGGGTTCCCCGACCCTCTAAGCACGAACAACAGGTGCGGGAATGGATTTTAAACTTTGCCGTGGAGCACAAAATAGAAGCCCTCACCGACCGAACAGGGAATATTATTTTGCGAAAAGGGGCTACTCCCGGAATGGAAGGACTTAAAGGAGTTGTATTACAGAGCCATATGGATATGGTGCCGCAGAAAAATAGTGATGTGTCTCACGATTTTTTAACCGAACCGATCCGGCCTCGAATTGAAGACGGATGGGTAAAAGCCACGGGAACCACCCTGGGTGCCGATAATGGGATCGGCCTTTGCGCTTCGCTGGCCGTACTGGCCGCTCAGGATATTGAACATGGCCCTTTGGAATGCCTGATTACTTACGACGAAGAAACTGGCATGACCGGTGCTTTTGAATTGGAAACTGGAATTTTGCAGGGAGATATTTTAATCAATCTGGATTCTGAAGACCACGGCGAAATATTTATTGGCTGCGCAGGGGGAGTCAATACGATTGCCCAGTTGCCTTTTGAAGAAGAAGCCACGCCCTCAACGATGCAAGCCTACCAGCTGGCTGTAAAAGGATTGTTAGGCGGCCATTCGGGACTTGACATCCATTTAGGCAGGGGCAATGCCAATAAAATAATGAACCGATTGTTATGGAAAGCGGCTGAAACCAGCGGGCTACGCCTGTCCTCTGTGCAGGGAGGATCGCTGAGAAATGCAATACCCCGCGAATCCTTTGCTGTAGTTGCCCTTCCTTCGGAAAAAACGGAGGATTTTGAAAAATTAGTGCAGGAATTTTCAAATATCGTAAAAAAAGAGCTGGCTTCTACAGACCCTGGGGTTACCATTGAAGCAAGTACCACATCTCTGCCCGAATTTGTAATAGACAAGGATACCCAAGCGCGGTTTTTTAATGCGGTATTTGCCTGCCCCAACGGAGTTTATGGGATGAGCGCTGACATGCCTGGGTTGGTGGAAACCTCCAACAACTTAGCCATCATCAAAACAGAAGAAAAAAAGATCTATTTTGAAACCCTGCAAAGAAGTTCGGTAGAATCGCAGAAAGAAGATGTAATGCAGAGTGTAACTGCCGCGTTTGAACTGGCAGGGGCTACTACAGAAACCACGGGAGACTATCCGGGATGGAAGCCGGATGTTCATTCTGAGATATTGCAAACCCTACTGCACGTTTTTAAAAACCGCTTTGGCTCCGAACCAAAAATACAAGCTGTGCATGCGGGCTTAGAATGCGGTTTATTGGGCAGAGTCTATCCAAATTGGGATATGATTTCTTTCGGCCCCACTATTCGCTCTCCTCATTCGCCAGACGAAAGGGTGAATATTGAGTCTGTGAATGAATTTTGGAACTATTTGTTAGAAGTATTGAAGAATATTCCAAAAAAGTAGTGAGTTGTTTTTTGGTACTCTATTAGCTGGGGATACTTGTAAAGGGAACCGATTGTATTATAAACTAAAAACCAAAGCATATTAAATGTCGTCTGAAGTGAAACAAGTTGCAGGATTACCCGATAACGCCTACAAAGAACTGAAACCCGGAGAGTCGTACCAGCCGGTAATGCCCGCAAATCAGGTTTTCCCCGAGGTTACGGTCTGGTCGGTAGGCATGGGTTTGTTAATGGCGGTAATTTTTTCAGGGGCAGCGGCTTATGCCGGCCTTAAAATTGGCCAGGTGTTTGAAGCGGCGATCCCCATTTCAATCATTGCTGTTGGCGCCTCCGCAGCGCTTCGCAAAAAAAATGCATTGGGGCAAAATGTGATTATTCAGTCTATTGGAGCTGCATCAGGGGTGGTGGTAGCGGGTGCTATTTTCACCATACCCGGTTTGTACATATTGCAGCACAAGTACCCCGAACTTCAGGTGAGTTTTTGGCAAATATTTTTTGCCTCCTTATTGGGAGGCTTTTTGGGTATTTTATTTCTGATCCCTTTCAGGAAATACTTTGTAAAAGATATGCACGGCAAATTGCCGTTTCCCGAGGCAACGGCAACCACTGAAATATTGATGACAGGCGAAAAAGGCGGATCTCAGGCAAAACTATTAGTCGTATCAGGGCTTATTGGAGGTTTGTTTGACTTTGCCTTCACCTATCTAAAACTGTGGAGCGAAGAAATAACCACCCGCGTTATTCCGGCAGGTGCCGCCTTAGCCGAAAAAGCAAAAATTGTGTTTAAGCTCAATGTTAGCTCGCTCATTTTCAGCTTTGGGTTTCTTGTAGGACTTCGTTATTCGCTGATCATTACGGTGGGTTCGCTGCTGTCCTGGTTTGTTTTGATCCCCATGGTGAATGAAATAGGCAATATAGTGGCCGCTAATGGTGGTACTAATATGTTCGCTGCCATGACTCCCGAAGCCATATTTACGGCCTATGTGCGCCCAATTGGTATTGGTGCCATTGCGATGGCGGGCATTATCGGTGTTATAAAATCTTCTGGCGTTATTGCTGGGGCTTTTAAACTGGCGGCCGGGGTGGGCGCCAAAGCATCTGGCACAACAAAGGTGGAGCGGACGCAGCGCGACCTGAAAATGTCCTTTGTGATGCTACTAATTGGCCTCACACTAATCGCTATCTTTCTTTTTTTGATACTGGGTGTTCAGATCACCTTGCTTCAGGCTGTAGTGGCTCTGTTGACCATACTCATTGTTTCTTTTTTATTCACAACGGTTGCCGCCAACGCCATTGCTATTGTGGGTACCAACCCTATTTCAGGGATGACCTTAATGACGCTGATCCTATCCTCTGTGATCCTCGTCTCTGTTGGATTGAAAGGCTGGCAGGGCATGGTAAGCGCTCTAATTATTGGGGGTGTGGTTTGTACAGCCTTGTCTATGGCCGGCGGCTTTGTAACCGATCTAAAAATAGGATATTGGCTGGGGACTACACCTGCTAAACAGGAACAGTTTAAGTTTCTCGGCACCCTCATTTCGGCAGCAACGGTGGGAGCCGTGATATTTATTTTGAATAGCGTTTTTGGCTTTGTGCAAACTGCCGAGCATCCTAACCCCATGGTAGCACCCCAGGCCAATGCAATGGCTGCGATTATAGAACCCCTTATGTCGGGTAGTGGCGTGAGCTGGATCTTGCTCACCGTAGGAGCCTTTATTGCTATTTTGATGAACTGGCTGAAAGTACCGCCGCTGGCGTTTGCCCTGGGAATGTTTATACCCCTTCAGTTAAATACTCCGCTAATCGTAGGCGGCTTGTTAAATTATTGGTTTTTGAAGAGCACGAAAAACGAAAAGCTCAACACAGCCCGTGTGAACAGAGGTATTTTAATCTCATCGGGTTTTATAGCTGGTGCTGCCTTATTTGGAGTGATTGGCGCCATTATTCTTTTCTTCACAGGCAGGGAAGATTCGCTTAGTTTGATTGACTGGACCAAAATCAATCATGGGGCTACCCTTATGGAAGTTTTGGGTATTGTAGCCTTTATCGCATTGATTGGTTATTTTATTTGGGAGTCGTTTAGAGCAAAAGAAACCGACTAAAACTGCCTGAACCAACGACGCAAGCTGCTCAGAGGATTTGCCAGTCTGCTCGTGATTTTGAAATCAGTATTTTGAGGAGAGTGAAAAGGGCTGAAACCCTGCTTGATGATGGGCAGTGGCCAGTATCGGCCCGATTCTCTGATTTGCTGATTCTCAGATCATGATACTCCTCAGGATTTCAGAAAAGCACAAGCGGATGGCCGGTTGTTTGGCTTTTTGGTGAATTTTCGGCTTCTAATTGTAATAAAAAACGCTTTCGCCACAAACCACCAGCATAACCGGTAAGTTTCTGGTTACTGCCAATGACCCGATGGCAGGGAACGATGATGGCAATGGGGTTGCTTCCGTTTGCATGAGCCACCGCCCGCACACCTTTGGGGTTACCAATTGCTACAGCTTGCTCTTTGTATGTTTTTATGGTACCATAAGGAATGGTTTGTAACTGTTCCCATACTTTTTGTTGAAAAACGGTGCCAAAAATATCTAATGAAATTTCGAAATCTTTCCGCAGTCCCTTGAAATATTCGGTTAATTGGGCTATTGCTTTTTCAAGATAGGGGTTTTCCCCAGCTACCCGGATGGCACCCATTCGTTTGGTTCTTGTTTCTATTTCAGCTTCCAAACCAGCTCGGTCTGCAAATTCCAACAGGCAGATACCCCTGCTTGTGGCGCCAATTTTTACCAAACCAATTGGAGTTTCCATGCTTTTTAGGTACAATTCTGTGCGGATACTCATCGTGCTAAGTAATTCTAATCAAATAGTTTTGAACCAAAGGCACAGAGTGTGCAGGTTCAAAAACCAACTTGTGGATGATCTGGTTCATAAAGATGCAACATTTCAATCTTGCCGCGTAGGAGAAACGGGGCAAAAGCCGGCGCTGTAATAAATGAGAGAAAACGAACTCCCGGTTGAATCATTTGCTGTTTCAACCCAATTTCTCGTCATTACAAAAAGGCATCACTTTCTCTATATGCCTGTATCAGGCGGTCTTCGCCCTCCTTGCCGGGTTTCGAAATCCCATGTTCCATACCGAGGATGCCAGAAAATCCTCTGCTATGGATGTATTTGAAAATGTTTTTATAATTGATCTCGCCAGTAGTGGGTTCTTTTCTTCCAGGATTATCACCCATCTGAAAATAGGCGGTTTCGTCCCAGCACAGGGCAATATTGTTGATGATATTTCCCTCGTTTTTCTGCATGTGATATACGTCATAAAGAATTTTGCAGGAAGGACTTTTTACAGCCTTACAAATTAAAAAGGTTTGAGCCGAAGTACGTAAAAAAAGATCGGGCGTATCGCTGAGGGGTTCTAATACCATTATCAAACCATGGGGCTCTACTATTTCCGCGCCGCGGCGTAAAGCATCTACTACGTTTGCAGTTTGAATGTCTAAGGGAAGACGGCGGTCAAAGTCGCCGGGTACCACCGTAACCCATTTGGCATGGCAGCGCTTAGCTACTTCCACCGTTTTGCGGCATCCGTCAAGAAAAATATCAATATGTTCTTTTTTGTTCGATGCCAGCGTATTGGCTCCGTTACCACCCTTGGGCACCACAAAAACACCCATCCGCATTCCTAATTTGGCCAGAGTATCCCCAATTTTTTGTTGCATTTCCGGAGATCGGCTGGCCATGCCATTGTCTTCAATGGAGCGGAAACCTTTATCGTACATGTATTTTATCTGGTCAATAAAATCCTTCCCTACTGAATTGGTGAACATGCCGTCGTGAGGGGCATAGTCCAGGTTAAAAGGTCGGTCAGCCGGTAGGCTTTGGTCTTTTAGGGTACTACTGGCGGCAGGGATGCTAAAAGCACCGGCGGCAAGTACATTGTTTTTTAAAAAATTTCTTCTGTTCATATTGAATATTGTTTGAAGGGTTTAAATTTACGGCTTTTGTTGGTGCCAATTAAGAAATTGGTAGAAAACTTTAATTAAAACCGAAGAGCTTATAAATCTAACGCCCTCAGTACAGAGTTCCTCAATTTGTGTTCTGATAAAAGGGTCTTAAAAAGCGAGCTTGGGATGCAACTGAATTGCGAATTATTCTATCTTTGCAGATAATGAAAAAGGCGATAATTTTTTGTGCTTGTTTTTTAGTATTTTTTTCAACTTTTGCGCAAAATACCACCGAAATTCCCTTTCAAAAATACAGCCAGCAGATCCCCGGTACTGAAATAAAGTTTGCGATGGTGCCCGTTCCGGCAGGTAATTTTTTAATAGGTAGTCCCGGCACCGATCCCAATAAAGCCAAGGATGAGACCCCTCAAAAAGAACTGCGGATCAGTGCCTTTTGGATGGGAGAAAAAGAAGTTAGCTTTGAAGAGTTTATCTCTTTTTTTACGGATGAGGATTTTTCCAGAGATACCGATGTAGATGCTATTACCCGCCCCAGCATCCCTTATGTAGATCCGTCGGCGGCCGTAGGTGGCGACGACCAAACCTATCCTGCCATCAACGTAAAACAATTTGCCGCTCTGATGTATTGCAGGTGGCTTTACAAAAAAACAGGTGTTTTTTACCGGCTTCCCTCAGAGGCCGAGTGGGAGTACGCTTGCAGAGCGGGCTCTAAAACAACGTATCCATTTGGCGATGACGCCTCCCTGTTGGACGAGTACGCCTGGTATCAAAAAAATAGCAATGATTCCTTAAAACATGGGGGCTTGAAAAAGCCCAATGCCTGGGGACTTTACGATATGTTAGGAAACGCAGAAGAATGGGTACTGGATCAGTATCAGGAAGACTACTACGCTACGCTTCCGGAAAATGTTTTGGATCCTGTGCGCGTACCCGAGGTAAAACACCCCGGCATTGTACGCGGAGGATCTTATAAAAGTGAAGCCACCGAGTTGCGATCCGGCAACCGGATTCCCTCTGAGTTGGATTGGGCTAAAAGCGACCCTCAGATACCCAAAAGCAAGTGGTGGAATACCGATGCTCCCTTTGTAGGCTTTAGAATTGTGCGCCCGCTGAAGCAACCCTCAACCGAAGAAGTGGAACAGTTTTTTAAAAAATACACAGGCAGATAAAAGCTTATTTCAAAATAAATTTCAAATAATGGAGTACAGTAAATCAAGAAGAAGATTTGTAAAACAAGGCACCCTGATTGCAGGGGGGCTGATGGCCGCCCCATTGCTGGGCCGCACCAATTATTTTTCCGGAGCAGCCGGTGAAATAAAAGTGGCCGTAGTAGGCTGTGGTGGCAGGGGTACAGGAGCTGCATTACAGGCATTGCTATCAAAGCAAAATGTGAAGATCGTGGCGCTTGCCGATGCGTTCAAAGACAGAGTAGAAGACTGTTACAGCAAACTTATGGCCGACGATCACTCCGACCTGGGCGTGAAAGGCAACCTGAAAGCAAAAATAGATGTACCAGAAAGCAGAAGGTTTGTGGGTTTTGATGCCTATCGAAAAGCAATTCCACTTGCTGATGTGGTGATTCTGACTGCTCCTCCCGGATTTAGACCTGCCCATTTTGAAGAGTGTGTAAAGCTGGGCAAACACGTTTTTATGGAAAAACCAGTAGCGGTAGATCCCGCCGGTGTGAAAAAAGTATTAGAAC
This sequence comes from Niabella sp., assembly GCA_039811305.1. Classification (GTDB taxonomy): domain Bacteria; phylum Bacteroidota; class Bacteroidia; order Chitinophagales; family Chitinophagaceae; genus Niabella. The sequence continues at coordinate 18,155 of JBDHYK010000013.1, read as the reverse complement.
TGGCTACCGTTGCCAAACAGAAACGACTAAATGTAGTGGTAGGTTTGCAAAGGCGCTATCAGACTTCTTATCTTGAGCTGTACAAACGAAAAGAACTAATCGGCGACCTTGTTGCCAGCCAGGTATGGTGGAATGGTAGTGGCGTGTGGGTGAAAAAGCGCGAACCGCAACAAACCGAGATGGAGTATCAAATGAGAAACTGGTATTATTTTAACTGGCTTTGTGGCGATCATATTGTAGAGCAACACGTTCATAATATTGATGTGGGAAACTGGTTTAAGGGAGATTATCCCGTGAAAGTGCAAGGCATGGGAGGGCGCCAGGTACGCACTGGAAAAGAATATGGTGAAATTTTCGACCATCACTACGTAGAGTTTACGTTTCCGGATGGTAGCGTAATGAACAGCCAATGCCGCCACATACCCGGAACAATGAGTAAGGTGGATGAACTGCTGATAGGAACAAAAGGGAAAATCTACTGCGGTGAAGGCGTAATTCGCGATAATAAAGGCAAGGAGTTGTATCGGTTCGACAAAAAAAATCAAAACAACCCCTATCAGGCAGAACATGATGTTTTGTTTGCCGCCGTGGCAAACGGGCAACATAAGTTTTCGGATGCTGAATTTGGAGCCAAAAGCAGTTTTGCTGGCATAATGGGTCGTATGGCAACCTATAGCGGCCAGCTTTTGGATTGGAATAAGGTTTTAGACTCCAACCTTGATATTATGCCCAAGGAATACAGTTGGTCGGCACAGCCGCCCGTACTGCCCGACGCAGATGGGTTTTATCCTATTGCCGTGCCGGGGAAAACAAAATATGTATAACGACTTAGAATAAATACAGACAAAGGGCAGACACTAAAAATGTCTGCCCTTTTTGCGTTCATGCGTCATTAAATTTCCAAAAAATTGGGGGCATTCCTGGTTGCAGGAACTTTTTTTAATTTCAATAATTGGCATTAGAGCGCCGCATGGTATAGTTCTTCCACCTTGGACCAGTTGACTACATTCCAAAATGCTTTTAAGTAGTCAGGGCGACGGTTTTGGTATTTTAAATAGTAGGCGTGTTCCCAAACATCTACTCCCAGGATGGGGGTTCCCTTTACCTCGGCTACGCCCATGAGTGGATTGTCTTGATTGGGGGTACTGGTGACTTCTAATTTTCCGTCTTTTACAATCAGCCATGCCCAGCCAGAACCAAATCTTTTGGCACCGGCATCATTAAATTTTTCTTTTAGTCCCTCTAATGAACCGAAAGTAGCATTGATGGCTTCGGCCAGCTTTCCGGATGGGCCTTCGGTACTATTAGGGCCGATTACTTCCCAGAAGAATGAGTGGTTCCAGTGGCCACCCCCGTTGTTTCTAACTGCTGCCGATATACTACCGGCGTTTTTTACCAATTCTTCCAAAGATTTATTAGCGTACTCGGTGCCATCAATAGCGTTGTTCAGATTATTGATGTAAGCCTGATGGTGTTTTCCGTGGTGAATTTCCATTGTTTGCGCATCAATATGCGGTTCTAAAGCCTCCTTAGCGTAAGGCAGGGCCGGTAGTGTAAATGCCATGATTTTTATTTTTTAATTGTTTACTATATTTTCCTGTAACTACAACAAATATAATGCCTTGTGGTTCAGGCTGCCATTTTTTCCACATTCAGGCCGGCAGACAAAAAAAAATCGCCAATATTGTTGTTAATTCAGAAACTCTAACTTATTTTTAACATTATCATCAAAACAAAATAAAGCATAATGAAAAACCGATTGCTTCCATTAGTACTACTGTGTAGTTTTTTTGTTTTGCCAATTACAGGATTCGCTCAGCAAAGGCAAATTACAGGAACGGTTAAAAGTAATACGGGAGAACCGATTGCCGGCGCATCGGTTCAACAGAGGGGAACCGGTCGTCTTGCAGTTGCCGACGATAAGGGCTATTTTACTATTTACGTAACCGGGCGAGATGGGATCCTCGATATTACTGCTGTCAATTATTCCGCTTCAGAACTAACGTTGGGGCAGGGAAACCAATATGACATTGTACTGCAACCTGCGGCTACCTCCACCATGGATGAGGTAATAGTTGTAGCCTATGGTACTACTACCCGGGGAGCCTATACCGGTGCGGCTGCCGTGATTAATGAGGCGGAAATAAAAGAAGTGCCCACTACGTCTTTTGAACAGGCCCTAACCGGTCGTTTGCCGGGAGTGCAGATAACTGCAAATTCTGGCCAGGCCGGATCCTCCTCCAGCATCCGAATTCGGGGTATTGGCTCCATGAATGCTTCAAACGAGCCATTGTATGTGATAGATGGCGTACCCGTAGTGTCGGGGAGCATCGGTCAGATGGGAGGTCAGATTTATACCTCCAATAATGTCATGAACACCATCAATCCCAATGATATTGAATCTATTACGGTATTAAAAGATGCAGCCGCCGCATCGCTTTATGGTTCAAGGGCTGCAAACGGAGTAGTGGTGATCACTACGAAAAGAGGGAAGATGGGTAAGCCACTATTGGCATTTCGCTCGTCTATCGGATACACTCCAGACTGGGCTACCGAAAACTATAAACCGGCTTCGGTAGAAGATCAGATAAAATATTTTTACCAGATTTTTCATGATTATCGTACTTCCAACGGCTATACCCAGGAGCAAGCCAACCAGTATGCCCTTACCCGAATGAAGAGCCGGTTTGGTATCCACGGGTATGATTTTTCAACGGAGGGTACCGATTTGTACGCGAAAATAAAAATTACCGGAAAAACAGATGGTGTAGAAAACAGAGAAGGTAAATATTTTGACTGGGAAAAAGCACTTTTTAGAACGGGAGTTTATCAAACCAACGACCTGTCGGTAAGTGGGGGCAATAGCCAAACCCGCTATTATTCTTCTTTATCTTACACCAAAGACAAAGGGCGGGCTTATACTAATGAGTTGGATCGTATAGGCGGCCGACTGAATCTTACCCAAAAAATTACGAAGTGGTTAGATTTTGGCTCCAACGTAAATATCAGCCAAGTGGACAAAAGTGGCTTTAATGACACCCGAAACACGGGAACCAATTATCTGTACTTAGCTTCTAACCTTTTATTCCCTTTTTACTGGCCAACCGATTACAAGACCGGACTTCCCTATACGCTTAGGTATAACTCATTAGGGTACAATCCATTATATTATGATAAAGAATGGGAGAATACATCAAAAACACTCCGGGTTTCTGCCATTGAATCCTTAACATTTCAGATTTTCCCTTTTCTTACAGGGAAAACCCTGTTTTCTTTTGATAATGCCGAAGTAAAAGACCACCTGTATTACAGCCCCTTGCATTATCATACAACTTATGGCGCTACTGCAAAGGGAACCGTGTTTGAATACAGCACTAATATTAAAAAACTGGTTACCTCCAACACTCTTAATTTTAACAAGCGCTACGGCGCCCACACCGTTGACGTGTTGGGTGGTTTTGAGGCTGAAAAAAATCAGACTAATTATGCCTATTCCAGTGGCTCCAACCTTCCTTCCAGCTCTTTGCATACGGTTGCCACGGCGGGCATTAAAGATGCGAGTGCTTATTACTGGGGCTACAATATGATGTCCTTTTTGTCAAGAGCAGAATATAATTTTAACCAAAAATATTTTTTGGGTGCTTCTTTCCGGCGCGATGGGTCGTCAAGGTTTGGCCCCAGCACCAAATGGGGTAATTTCTGGTCCTTGTCGGGTGCCTGGAATATAAAAGAAGAGGGATTCCTGAAAAATCAAAGCGGCATTAGCCAAATGAAACTTAGGGCTTCTTATGGTGTTAATGGTACCACGCCTTCCGAAAATTATGGATGGATGTCTTTGGCCTCTTTTGGTTACAATTACAACAACGATGCCGGCGGCGTCATCACACAGGTAGGAGATGAGTTTTTGGCTTGGGAAGAAAACCTTACCACCAATTTAGGGCTTGATTTTGGACTTTGGGCAGACAGGCTGTTCGGAACAATTGATTATTTCAACCGCGACTCCCGTAATCTATTGCAGGATGTTCCCATCTCTACAGTAACCGGGCTGGGTTCTACATTAAGAAATATCGGAGCCATTAACAATAAAGGATTTGAAATTTCATTGGGGGGCGATCTGATAAAAAATAAGGAGTTACGATGGTCGGCCAGTATCAATACTTCCTTAGTAAAATCTAAGGTGGTGAAATTGTACAGCGGCCAGGATATTATCTGGAACGATCCTACCGGCGGCGATGCAAGGGTTCAGTTTATTTACCGCGAAGGCAAACCCGTGTTGTCCTACTATGTTCAGGAATGGGGTGGAATAGATAAAACAAATGGCAAACCAATATGGTACACCAATGATGACACAAACGGCGACTTTTTGCATAATGGACGGGGAGCTTCCAATTCTCTGTCCAAAGCCAAACAAGTGCTTTTTGGATCGCCCACGCCCAAGGCCTATGGTGGCATTACTACCGATGTAGAATATAAAGGAATTACGCTGGGTTTAAATTTTATTTACAAAATTGGAGGTCTTTTATTTGATGCCGGATCCCGAGATGTAGCCGAAGACGGTTACTACTGGGAGCGGGTACGCTCGTATTATGGCTATCAGCTCGCCTGGAGACCCGACAACCCGGACGCAGTGCTTCCCCAGATCAGTGGCAACGATCACGAAGATGGTATTGCCCGTAGCAGCCGGCATTTATACAACGCTTCTTTCCTTCGTTTAAAACAAATCAATCTGGGATACAATATTCCCACAGCCTTGTTGAGCAAAATAAAGATGACCAAGGCTCGTATCTATTTTAACGGTACCAATTTGCTCACGTTTTCCAAATTTAAATGGGCAGATCCGGAGGTGAACAACTATGGATCCCGAGGTTGGGAAATGCCGTTCGGAAAAACCTATACGTTTGGCCTTGAAATCAACTTTTAAACAACAACGGTTGCAGCCTGATTGTGAAACCAGGATTTAAGAAAACAAAAAATACGATACTAATGAAAAAAATACAGATAATCAGTTTTGTTGTAATGGGGTTTTTCGTCATTTCCTGTGGTAAAGACTTTTTGAACGTAAACCCCAGCAACTCTACACCCTCTGCAACTACGATTACTACGTTGGCAGATGCGCGTGTGATGATTAACGGGTTGATGCGAACGATGGTGCGCTCTACGTATTACGGGAGAAATTTTATGATCTACGGCGATGCAAAGGGGGGCGATCTCACCATAGCTTCGCAGGGTAGGGGATTGGATGCCTTATATGTGTTCAATCACTCGATAAACACCAATACCTACTCCAGTTTTTGGTCAGATATTTACAACTCCATACTACAAGCCAATAATATTATACAAGGCATCGAAGCATTGGAGGCAAAGGGCACGACCCTTGATTTTAAAAACTATAAAGGACAGGCTTTAACTCTTCGTGCACTCATGCATTTCGATCTGGTGCGCTTGTACGGTATAACTTATACACAAAATAAAGCTGCTTTTGGAGTACCCGTTGTAACCAGGGTATTAAGTGCTTCTGAACTGCCCCTGAGGAATACCGTAGCCGAAACCTTTACGCAAATACTAAAAGATTTAAGTGATGCGGCCAACCTACTGCCGAAAGCAAAAGCGAACGGGTTTATTAATTATTATGGAAACAGAGCTTTACAAGCCCGTGTATATTTGACAATGGGTAATTACGACAGCGCCTTTGCAGCAGCGGAGTCTGTGATTACAGCTTCTAATGTTTACTCCTTATACAGTAATGCAGAATGGGTGGGCTCCTGGGCCACCCAGTTTGGCAAAGAGTCTATCTTCGAACTTGTGATGGCTAAGGATCAGGGCGAATTAGGCTCGGGTTCCTTAGGGTTCTACTATCTGCGTAGCAAGGATAATAATGCGCTTGGTAATTTCATCGTATCGGACTATTACCTTAACCGGCTAAATGAAGACCCTACCGATGTGCGATGGGGTATTTTAACGAACGACGAAATTTCAAGCAGCCGAAAAGGCGCCTGCTACAAATATGTGGGTTCGGTATCTAAGTCGGGTGATGGCAAGGAACCCTACACCGCCGTAAACATAAAAGTGATCCGTTTGTCCGAAGTGTATTTGATAGCCGCAGAAGCCGCTTTGAAGAAAAGCAACCCGGATGCCTCTAAGGCTGCGGCTTATTTAAATCAGATCCGCAAACGGGCACCGGCCCTGGCACCTGTAACGGCAGCCACCGTTTCCGAACAGAATATTTTAGATGAAAAGAGTAAAGAGCTTCTTTGCGAAGGACAACGCTTTTTTGATATGCTAAGAGCCAATAAGCCCATTGTCTTTAATGATGAGTATGTGGGTGTAACCATGTCGCACCGGCCTAAAACCATTGATCGGAATTTTTATAAAACCATTCTTCCCATAGCGCTCACCGAAATAAATGCGAACCCCGGATTGGCGGGGCAGCAAAACCCAGGGTACTAATTGAAGACGAGTTAGGAAAGCCGTTTGTTGCACTGGTATAAAACGAATGCATCAAACGGCTTTTTGTAAAAAAATGATTTTGCGGTAGTAGCGGTGCTTTCAGCTAATATACCCTTCATCTTATATTATCAACAGCGCATCTCCGTAACTAAAAAACCGGTATTTGTCCTTGATGGCTTTTTTGTAAGCTTCTATTGCCAGGTCGTACCCTGCAAACGACGCTGTCATAATCATCAGGCTGGTTTTAGGCAGGTGAAAATTAGTAACCAAAGAGTCGGCGATATTAAACTCGTAAGGGGGGTGTATGAATGTATTGGTCCACCCTTCTGCTGGTTTTAAATGCTTCTGAGCTGTAAAGGAAGATTCCATGGCACGCATTGTGGTGGTGCCAATAGAGCAGATGCGATGGCTGGTTTCTTTTGCTTTGTTCACAATTCTGCAAGCTGTTTCATCTATGTGGAAATACTCTGCATCCATTTTATGTTTGCTCAAATCTTCCACCTCGATGGGTCGAAACGTGCCCAAGCCCGTATGCAACGTAATTTCGGCAAAGCGAATCCCTTTTATCTCCAATTGTTTAATTAGCGTTTTACTGAAATGCAGGCCTGCTGTGGGTGCTGCTACGGCTCCTTCATATTTTGCGTAAACGGTTTGATATCTTTCTTTATCCTCTTCATCAGGTTTGCGCTTAATATATTTTGGTAAAGGAGTTTCGCCCAGTGCTTCCAATTGAGCGCGATAGTCCTGTTCTTCTCCTTCCCATAAAAATTTTATTGTACGTCCCCGGCTGGTGGTATTATCAATCACTTCGGCTACTAATTCTTCATTTTCGCCGAAATAAAGTTTGTTGCCAACCCGAATTTTTCTGGCGGGGTCAACAATTACGTCCCAAAGGCGGTTCGGCCGACTAAGTTCGCGCAGCAAAAACACTTCTATTTTGGCTCCGGTTTTTTCTTTACAGCCATACATACGTGCCGGAAACACCTTGGTATTATTCACTACAAATACGTCTTTGTCGTCGAAATAGTCAATAATATCGCGGAAATGCTTGTTTTCCATCTGCCCGGTATGTCGGTGTACCACCATCATTCGGGCATCTTCTCTTTTTTTAGCAGGGTTTTGTGCGATTAGGTTAAGCGGTAGGTCGAATTGAAATTGTGAAAGCTTCATTCCCAGAATATAAAGTTTAATTTTTCAAAATATATCTAAACAGGTGAAGCGGGGAAAGGAGGTACAATAGCCGGTATCTGGCGTTATGTATGATCCTTTCGATCCCCGGTCTTACGGCACCGGTTTTCGATTTTTGTGGGCGCAAAGGTACAAATTTATTTTAATAATTAGAAATATTTTTGCATAAAGCCAGAGAGGTGCTGTTCTAAGAAGCTGATGGAGCAACGATAACTTTTAGCGCCAGGAAGTGAATTTTCATAGAATATTGAAAAAAAATGTTTGGACAACGGGTGCCCAAACATTTTTTTATAACCTTTTCAAATCCCTTATTGCAGGGTATAGGTATATTTTAAAGGATTGCTTAAATCCAGCAATACGGTTTTTGAACCGGCGGGAACGGCTATATTATCACCGTCATATCTCAAATAAGGTGGGTTTCCTCCGTCAGCACCCATGTTTATGTCCCAGCCATTATTGGCTCTGAACTTAAACTCACCTGCGGTAAAACTAACAGTCGCCTTCCATTTACCTAAAGCGGGGTCGTAAACTAGTGGTGTGGAATTGTCCCATCCGCCCGGTGTAGCCGCGCCGATTACGCCCCAGTTGGTTTCGGTTACTTTCCAGGTCATGGCATTCATATTCACCTGCATGCGATAGTATTTGCCAGTAGCGGGCCATTTTAGGTTACCGCCAGCTACATCCAGCACACCACCTGTTACTGTAGAAGTACCACCATAATTGGTCCCATCCCAGTTGGGCTGTGAGGTAATTTTAAACTCGCCGGTGCCACCAGTAGGCACCCACACATAGCCCTCATAGTTTACACCGTCGGTAGATCCTATTCGGGGTGCGGCACCCGGATTCCAACCTTGAAAATCACCGGCTACGTACATATACAATGTCATTTCTACTGGTTTCACCTGCAAAGTCTGTATTGTAGAATAGTACACCTGATTGGTTTCATTTACCGTTACTTTTACTCTCAGATCCACCGAACCCGTGGTGTTCAATGGAATTTTTACTGTATTGGCCATTTTATACAGGTCGAAGGCTGTGAGTGCAATTTCTAACTTGGCTGGGTCGGTGGTCAGCGTAGAAACACTTGCAAAATTGGTGCCTGCCTTAGCATACTCTAACGTGTAGCTTACGGAAGAACTTCCATAGTCAGGTGCTGTCCAGGAAAGCGTAGTCATCACCTGATCTTTATTTTGCGGTGTGGGAGAAAAGGGACCTGTGGATGTGGCGGATAGCGGAACCGGAATCGCATAAGGAGTAACTTTTAATGCAGATACGGCTGATACCTTCAAGTCGTTGTTATTGGCATAGGACGATTTGATACGAGCGTCCAGGTCGGTTGCTGTACCAAAGGCTGCTCCCCAGGCAACGAGCATGTTATTTAATTGTGCCCCTTTTAAAGAAAGACTCTGGCCAACACCTCCTATTTTGGTAAAGGTTCTTGCATTTGCAAAATTGGTGCCTTTGGGCGCCAGTTCCACAATGTATTTGTAATTGGCCGTGTCGGTAGCAAATCCCGGGTCAGTCCAGCTAAACGTAACAACGTCTTGATTGGCGTTGGCTTGAGACAAAGCTACGTTGGCGGTTGACAATGTAAGATCGGAACCTTTACCCGATTCATAAAAAGGCAATTCTTCGGCTTTTTGGCAGGAAGTAAACACTGCTACTACGGCCAAAACAAGCATACTATATTTAATAAATTGTTGCATTTGTGTATTTTTATTGTTTAGTAACGGTATATCTTCCGGTTTGGAAATTTATTTGAATTTTGTACCTGCCTGCGGGTTGTCCCGGGAACCCTGGTTCGGCATCTTTCCTTTCAAAAGAGCCGCTATTGGCATCGCCCCCGGCTAAAGCGTGGTACTGGGTACCCCATACGCCTTGTTCCTGAATCAATTTATAACCTCCCCCGCCAATAAAGTTTATAATGAGTTCGTAATGAAGCACATCTATTTTTGTGAATTTCTGCGATACATCATAAGGTGCTGGTAACGGGTTGCTCCATCCAGCGGCAAAGGCATCGCCTACCGCCCATAAATTACCGTCTTCGTAGTTGTTGGCTGCGGTACCGGGTGGCTCAACTGCAAAATCCAAATAAGGAGAAATGGTCATTTTAACTACGTTGGACAATAGGGGAGCCGCTGATCCTAAAGATGCTTTAATTCTGAATTCAAGGTTGTGGGGCACCCCTGCTTTTAATTCCATCGTATTTAAAAGCGAATTAATTTCTCTTGTAAGAAACGTTTTATTGATGTCGGAGCCCATAGAGCTTTGAACCCGATTGGCACTTCCAAAATTTGCTCCTACCAGATCCATTTCCAAAATATAATTCACATTCTGGGAACTTAACCCGGTATTGAACATATAGTTGGGGTTGGTCCAACTGAAGGTGATTGCACTCTTTTCTGCATCGGCTTTGGAAAACACGATTGGCCCCGGTTTTGAAACCGTCAATACCGGACTGGTTCCACCTTCAAAAATAAGTTTGTTTTCTGCTTTCTGACAGGATGTGAGACCAAGTGCACCCCATGCAGCAAAGAATAGTAAAAAGTATATCTTTTTCATATAGATTGTAATATTTTAGATTAATACCCTGGGTTTTGATTTAAACTGGGGTTTGCGTTTTTATCGGCAGAAGGAATTGGGTATAGATTTCTGAAATCGGCAACCGAAGTACCTCCGGCTACACCTCCTTTCCAGGGCCATAGATACGCATTGGTGGTGAACTTGCCATAGCGGATTAAATCTGTACGACGAAATCCTTCCCAATATAGCTCCCTTGCTCTTTCATCCAGCACAAAATCTGTTGTTAAATCTCCGGAGGTAATTGCAGGGGCACCGGCTCTTGCTCTTAATAAATTGACATAGTTTAATGCTGCCGTAGCATCACCCGCACCCCCTCTTTTTACAGCTTCGGCATAAATCAGGTATTGTTCTGCCAGCCTGAAAATTGGAAAATCAATATCGGTAAAAGTTACATTGCTGCCAGCCGCACCGGTTGAGGTTACATTTTTGAATTTTGTAACTGCATACCCATCAATAAATTTTGTTTGGTCGCCAATTTCAAGACTTTGGCCTGATGTATAGAATTGTGCTCTTTTGTCGCCAGCACCGAATTTATTTACCAATGCCTTCGTGGTTCGTGTGCCACCCCAGCCGCCATCAATACCAAAACTTCCCGCCGACATGCTGCCACCAACAGCGGCATGTACTAAAAAAGTGGTACCACCGTAAGACTGAGTTTTGGCGCCGTCGTAATTTATGGTAAGAATAAATTCACTGGTATTTTTCTGATTATCGGCCAACATCAGGTTTCCATAGTTTGGAATCAACGAATAACCTGCGTCAATTACTTTTTTGGAATAGGTAGCTGCATCGTTCCAACGGGCAGTACCTGTATAAACCTGTGCGTTTAAATACAGCCTTGCCAATAAGGCCCATGCTGCAGCTTTGTCTGCTCTTCCATATTCATTGGTCTTGGCATTGGGCAACAGGTTTTCCAAATCTTTCAGTTCTTTTTCGATATAAGCAAACAAATCGGCCCTTTTTATCTGTGCGGGCAGGGCAACAGAGCCAATTACATAATTTTCATCGGCAAAGGGTGGATTTCCATATAAATCCATCAACACCCAGTACTGATAGGCTCTTAAAAATCGGGCCTCGTTTCTGAAAGCTGCAATATTCGTTGCATCGGCACCTGTTATTCCTCTGGAAGAGAGTTTGCCATCGGAAGCCTGGTTGATAAAGTCGTTGGCCAGGGTAATTTGGAACATGCTTCTGTAATATAAACCCGTAAGAAAATCGTTGCTTGAAGACCAGTTCATATTGTGAAAGTCCTGTATGCCGGCGTCGCCCCAGGCAATAACGGCTTCATCGGTACTCAACTCCTGCGCTGTCCAATAAAGGCGTAGAAAATCGGAGAATCCTTCATCAATGCCCTGAATATCCTTGTTGCCGGCAGGGCCTTCGTTGCCGGTTAGCGCAAAAGCACCATATACCTTTGCTGCAGCCTGAATATAGCCTTGTGGCGTAGAATACACCACTGCCGATGTAACTTCATTTGTAGGGAACCGGTCTAAGTCCTTATTGCAGGCTGTGAAACTCAGTACCGATGCCGTGAGTAGTATAAAAATCTTTTTCATATCTATCAATAATTTAAGTTGTGGTGATTAAAAGTCAAGGTTTAAGCCAATGCCATACACACGGGGTCTTGGGTAGAAATTATTATCAATTCCTCCGGGAATTTCAGGATCTAGCCCGGTATATTTCGTAATCGTAAACACATTTTGAATACTGGCATTGAGTCTTAAATTGGCTTTGTCCCGTATCACCTTACCCAGATCATATCCAACGAAAACATTGTCCATCCTCAGGAATGACGCGTTTTCCATATAATAATCTGAAAATTTGGTTTTATCTCCATCGCCCATAAATCCGGTGTACAATACATCCGCCGAACCATTATTTATATACCCCAGCGGGTTGATAATGTTGCGAATGGTACCGGTAGAAGAAGAAATATTGTTATAAACATAGTTGCCGATATTGGCTCTCATGCTTAACCCTACCGAGAATTTTTTGTAGGTCAGGTCAGAATTGAACCCCAGAAATACTTTCGGATCGGGATTGAAGAAGCGATAAAAATCATTATCATTGATAATACCATCCCGGTTCTGATCCATAAACAGCCCTTCAATGGGTTTCCCGGTTGTTTGGTCATAAGCTTGTTTCAAAACAAAGAAAGAAGCACGCGGGAAGCCTACCGTATGAATTTGAATATTGCTACCCACTCCTCCAGATATTCCACCCACCGGAACCCCCAGGTAGTTGGGATCATCTACCACGGTAAGTTTTGTGATTTTGTTTTGATTGTAGGTGGCGTTAAAGTTAAGGTTCCAGGTAAGATCATTGTTTTTAATGGGTACTGTATTTATCTGAAACTCAACCCCTTTGTTCTCCATATTCCCAATATTGGCAATCACCCGATTGCTGAAGTTGGACCCGGCAGGTTGTGTAATTTCGTTCAACAGATCTTTTGTGTTCTTCACATAAAAATCAATACTACCGTTGATGCGATTATTGGCAAAGCCATAGTCTAAACCGATATTATAGGTAGCGGTTTGTTCCCATTTTCTTCCATAATAATAGGCCCCCGGTCTATACAGATGGTAAAAATTATTTCCCAACTGATACTGTGCCGTATTGGAACTGAGGTTGTAATAGGATATATAATCATAATATGGGATTCCATCCTGCTGTCCGGTAACACCATAACCCAGCCTGAGTTTTAAATCGGTAATTACAGCTACGTCTTGTAAAAACTCTTCTTCATTGATCTTCCAGGCAAGTGCTGCGGAAGGGAACACCCCCCAGCGGGTATCGGGTGCAAATTTTGAAGAACCATCTGTACGCAAGGCAGCGGTTAACAGATACCTGTTTTTGTATCCATAATTGATACGCCCATAGTAAGAAAGCATGGTGTATTGTGGTTTGTCGAATTCAAAATTGGGAGTGGTAACAGCCACATTATCAAAGGTATAGTCGGGATAGTTCATGTTTTTGGTTAAGAAATCATAGTAACCATACCCAGCCGTAACATCTATTCTGTGGTCTGCAATTTCCTTCAGATAATTCAGGTAAAACTCTAACACCGAGTTGGTTCGGTAAGAAGAATATTGGTTGTTAACTCCGCTGTGTAAAACACCGTTGGCGTCTTTATATCGTAGGTAAGATTGTGATGCATTTTCATTTACTACAACGGTACCATAGCCATGCGCCTTGTCGAGCCCTAAGTTCAGGTTTGCTCTTAAATCGGGCAGGAAATGGAATTTATAGTCGAACTGTAGGTTGCCTATCGCCCTGTCTGAAGTGCCTTTATCCACCCGATCCATCAATAAGCCTAATGGATTTCGGGGAGCTAATGTTCTTAGCCCGCTTACAGAACTTGCGTCTAACCATTCGTAGTAGCCGTTATAATTGTTGTTCCCGGAATATACAGGTTGTGTAGGATCATAATTTACTGCGGCGCCAATGGCTCCCTGATTGGCAAACCTGGAGTCTGCACGGGTACCTTTCAGGTTAATGTCAATTTTCAAATGATTATTGAATAAACTGGGACTAAGGTTAATACCACCGGAAAAGCGGTCTAATGTACCTGTTTTTAATACTCCCTGTTGTTTTAGATAACCAACCGATACCCGGTAAGGCATTTTTATACTACCGATGGTGCCGGCAAGGCTTAGGTTATTATCGGTTCCCAGCCCGGTTTGGTATATTTCGCTCTGCCAATCGGTAGAAGCCGTTCCTAATAACGCTTTTGCAGCAGAGTTTCCGTTGGTATTTACAAAATTCCTAACCTCATCGGCCGATAGAACATCATAGGTTTTCGGCAGTTTAGACACTGTAAACTGGGTGCCAAAATTGATTCTGGGCTTACCGCTTTTCCCTTTTTTGGTAGTGATGATGATTACCCCGTTAGACGCGCGGCTACCATAAATGGCTGTGGCAGACGCATCTTTTAAAATATTAAAGGATTCAATATCGTTGGGGTTGATCAACGACAAAGCATTGGCCGAACCGGAGATTCCACCATTATCCAAGGGAACTCCGTCCACCACTATCAGGGGGTCGTTGCTGGCATTTAGAGAAGCGCCACCGCGAATTCGGATGGTACTACCACTACCAGGCGCACCACCATTGGAGGTAATTTGCACGCCCGGAACTTTACCGGCAATCAACTGCTCTGGGGTGGTATTCTGCCCTTTGTTAAAGTCTTTTGCCGTAACCTGGGTGATGGAACCCGTCAAATCTTTCTTTCTTACGGTGCCATACCCAATCACCACTACGTTTTCCATAGCGGTTGTAGTAGATATCAAAACGGCATTAACAATGTCTCCAGCAATGGTAAGTTCCTGAGTACCATAGCCTACCGAGGTAAATACCAAAATTTTAGCCGAAGTAGGAACAACTATACTAAAAGCTCCGGATTCGTTGGTTTGAGTAGCAGCCGTTGTTCCTTTTGCCGATACCGTAACATTGGCTAAGGGAGTAGCGTCTTTTGAATCCATTACTGTTCCTGTAACCACTCGGGTTTGAGCGTGTGAGACGATTGCACACATAAGTAGCGAAAACGTAATCGTTGCTACAAACAATCTCTTGATGAACATAGACAAACAAATATTTTAGTCAATAAATAAATGCGTATTTGTAACGCATCCTGAATAGCAGGAGCAAAGTTAAGGCATTTGTGTATTAAGTACACATTATTTTAAAAAATTTTTTTTATAGAAATTATTATTGGGCTGTCTTTAGCACCTCAGTAGGTATAATAATAGGATAAGTGCTTGATTGTTAGGTAAATAATAAATCATAGCTTGAAATCTTACCTTTTTTATCATTTTGGAAAAGGTTTAGAAAAAAAACAAGATTTTTTAATTGCCCGATTTTTGAGACCAGCCAGAAAGAAGGGGACGGCCAAAGGTCATGATGGTCAATTAGTGGCAGAAGGAGCTACCTGATACATTCAATTGAATAAGTGAAAGAATCGGCTCGGTAATATCCAATATTGAACTCTACCGGTTGATCCGCCACGTCAAATACAAAGCGCTTTCGTATTAAAATTGGTTCCCCGGGTTCAATTTCGAGTTTTGATGCAATAAACTCGTTCGCAGCATCGGCATTAATTTCTTCACGGGAAGTTTTCACAAGAACCTGAAAATCATTTTCTAAGATGTCATATAACGGACGGTTAAAATTTTCAGACCCTGTTAAAGGAATGCGGGGGTTAAACTCTGAAATGAAGTACACAAACGGCAATTCTCTCTTGCCCCTCAGTCGCTCTATTTTCAACAGTTTCTCGTTCTCTTTTATGTCAAAAAACGACACGGCTTTGGCTGAAGGTAGCGCCCAGCTAATATGGAGTTCAAAATTGTGAACGGTAATGCCCAAAATGTTCATTTCCTGAGAAAAACTATACCAATTGTTGGCTCCACTAATAACCTTATTGGCGCTTACCCAGGTGCCCAACCTCTTTTTACGTACAAGCAGCCCTTCAAATACCAATTTATTTATTGCCTGCCTCAGAGTGTTACGCGAAATTTTCAATTGTTCAGACAATTCTACTTCGCCGGGTAGTAGTTTCCCCTTCTGATATTCTTCCCTTTGTATTAACTCGCGCAAAAGTGTCTCTGCCTGAATATGCAGCGGTACACCGCTATTATGATTAATTTTTGCAATATTCTTCATTGGGACAAAATTATTTTAAAAATAATTAAAAAAATCTTTTTGTTTATATAAAATAAATACTACCTTGCGCAATATATGTATGAACATATTAAATTTATGTGAACAAATAACTTCTTGATTGCATGCAGAGTTTATACGACAAACGGCCGGTAATAAAAACAAACGGATGGTGCATTACCGGATGGCAACAGATTCGCGGGGTGTTGGAAAACCAACTGGTCGCACAAAAAGTTTTAGTAGTTGATTGCTATACGGGTGTGTATTTCGATGAACTTAAAACCCAGTTTTCAACAATAGAGAACCGGTTGTTTATTGATACACGCGATCTTTTCAAGCCAGAATCTGCGATTAGAGAAATGACAGTTCCATTTGTTACAGACGATGTATTGTTTGGCTATCTAACACCCCTGACCATTGAGGATTATTTTGACACCAACAAATTAGAAAAAGCAAGAAAAATGATTTTTGACGCAACCGGGCCTGTCGTAATATTTGGGTATGGAGCTGCTCAGGTTGTGAAAGGGGATATTACTTTGTTTGCTGATATGCCGCGTTGGGAAATTCAGCAACGCATGCGGAGAAAAGAAGTGAACGGGCTGGGAGTGGAGAATAAAACAGACTATATCTCCCGGCAATACAAAAGAGGTTATTTTAATGATTGGAAGATTTTGGACCGGCATAAACAAACTTTGTACGAATCTGCAGACTATTGGTTAGACACAACAGACAGGAACCAGCCCAGGATGATAGATCAAAAAACATTTTTTACAGGTTTAAGTAATGCAGTGTTAGGTCCCTTTCGGGTAGTGCCTTTTTTTGATCCTGCCCCCTGGGGTGGCCAGTGGATGAAACAAGTTTGCAACCTTGACACCCGTGTTAAAAACTTTGGATGGTGCTTTGATTGTGTACCAGAAGAAAACAGCCTTTTGTTGGAAATTGAGGGTACTCAATTTGAAATGCCGGCAATCAATTTGGTTTACGTTAAAACCAGAGATTTGCTGGGAGAAAAAGTGGAAGCTCGTTTCGGCAAAGAATTTCCTATACGGTTTGATCTTTTAGACACTATGGACGGAGGAAACCTGAGCCTTCAGGTGCATCCGACCACCGAATATGTGCATAACCACTTTGGCATCCACTATACACAAGATGAAAGCTATTATCTGATAGATGCCAAAGACGATGGGGCCGTATATTTGGGGGTAACATCAGCAACACAAAAGGATTCTTTTTTGCGTGATTTGGAAAGAGCATCCAACGAGAAAGACTGTTCATTGAACGCGGAAAAGTACGTGAACAAATTTTCCGCAAAAAAGCACGACCATTTTCTGATACCGGCAGGAACGATACATTGTTCCGCAAAAAACACGGTGGTATTGGAAATAAGTGCTACTCCGAATTTGTTTACATTTAAATTATGGGACTGGAACCGACTGGGTTTGGACGGCAAACCAAGACCTATCAATATTGATCGGGGCAAAGAGGTTATTCAATGGCATCGCGATAAAGAATACACCAAAGAGCATCTGGTTAACGTGGTTTCAAAAATTTCAGAAGGCGATGGATGGGTAGAGGAGCAGACGGGGCTTCATCCGACCCAGTTTATAGAAACAAGGCGTCATTCTTTTACAAAAAAAGTTTTTCATCAAACAAATGGCTCAGTAAACGTACTCCATCTTGCGGAAGGAGAGACGATAATTGTGGAAAGCACTGATCTTTCTTTTGAGCCCTTTGTGGTACATTATGCGGAAACCTTTATTATTCCGGCCAGGATAAACGAATACACTGTAAGACCCTACGGGAAATCGGAAGAGAAAGAGTGCATTACCATCAAAGCCTACGTGAGGTGTTAAAGAGCAGTTGAAATTATAATAATAGTAATAAAACAACGAAATCGTTGCGATAAAAAAAGTCAGTATTTGGTTCACCTTATCGCAATAGATAGAGAAAACAAAAAACGAAGTTGTATGAAAATAAAACCAAAAAAAGTAACACGACTCCTATTCACTTTGACTCTATTCTGCCTTTGTTTCATCTTCAATACATCAGCACAAAAAGCTGTGATTTTGGGCAGGGTAAAGGCATCAGATGGCACGATGCTTAAAGCGGCTACCATTAGTTTGAAAGGTGAAACTGTTTCTGTAATGTCCGATGAAGACGGTTATTTCTCCATTCCCGCACCAAATCTTAATCAGGTATTGGTAGTTTCTTTTGTGGGGAAAATCACTAAGGAGGTGCCAGTATTAGGCAAAGCGTTCCTGGATGTAGTTCTTTCAGACAAT
>JBDHYK010000012.1:0-30631 GCA_039811305.1 Niabella sp. | reverse complement strand
TTCGAGGGAACGAATATTGTCAAAATTGTTTTAACTTTGTTATTTACAGACTGTCTCTTCAACGAGGTTACACATGCAGGAAGTATTTATTGTTTTATTTGCCTATTGTTTAGGAAGTATTCCAACAGCAGTATGGGTTAGCAAGGCCTTCTTCGATATTGATATCAGGGAGTACGGCAGTGGTAATGCCGGCGCCACCAATACATTCCGGGTATTGGGCCCACGCTGGGGCACTTTTGTAATGATCTGCGATGTGCTCAAAGGGTTTCTTGCGGTGAAATTAGCCTACCTGCTTCCTCAGTATTTCGACAGTGAAATTCAGTTTTTAAATCTTCAGTTAATTTTAGGAATTGCTGCCGTAGTTGGCCATATCTTTCCTGTATGGGCTAATTTTAAAGGAGGTAAGGGGGTAGCCACGCTTTTTGGTTTGGTAATAGGTATTTCGCCCTGGACGGCCCTGGCCTGCTCGGGGGTATTTTTGTTGGTATTATATCTTACCCGGTTTGTGTCGCTGAGTTCCATTCTGGCCAGCATTGCTTTTCCTTTGTTTATTCTCGAAGTATTTGACGTTGATAATAATTTTTATCGGTTTTTTGCGGTTGCAGTTGCCTTGCTTGTTATTCTAACCCATCAAAAAAACATCGGACGCATCTTTAAAGGAGATGAAAGCAAAGTGCCAATTTTTCGGGGTCGGGACAAACGGAAGCAACGAAACCGATAAAATTACACTCTTAATACAATGATAAAAAGTAGTTTTTTATCAATCATTGCTTTACAATATACAATTGAACAATTAAATTCAAAATTTTAAACCCATGATCCGACGTATCCTCCTCTTTTTCATAGTGGTTGCAATCATCGTAGGCTGCACCACTAATGCAATTACCGGACGAAGCCAATTTACCCTGCTTCCCGAAGCCGAACTTCAACAAATGGCAGTAACCGAGTATCAGTCGTTTTTATCGTCCAACAAAGTGGTAACCTCCTCAAATAACAGAGATGCAGAAATGGTAAACCGTATTGGAAGTAGAATTGTTAATTCCATCAACAATTATTATAACCAAAATAATTTAGGTGCCGACCTCCAGGGGTATAATTGGGAAACCAAACTTGTAGAAAGCGCTGAAGCTAATGCCTGGTGTATGCCTGGCGGGAAAATAGTGGTATATACAGGTTTATTACCCATTACACAAAACGAAGCCGCTTTGGCTAACGTATTGGGACATGAGGTGAGCCATGCATTATTCAGCCATACCAACGAAAGGATGAGCCAGAGTGTTGCAGCAGAATACGGCACACAAATTTTAGATGCTTTTATGGCCAACAGAAGCTCAAATACGATGAGGCAAATTTTCGGAACTGCAGTCGGGCTGGGATCGCAATTAGGTATTTTGGCGTTCTCCCGCAAACAGGAATTAGAAGCCGATCGGTATGGTATGATCTGGGCCGCCATGGCGGGCTACAACCCACAAGAAGCGATCGCTTTGTGGGAGAGAATGGCCGCTGCTGCAGGAGGCGGAGCACCTCCGGAATTTTTAAGCACCCACCCAGGACCCGAAAGAAGAATTGAACAGTTGCAAAAATATATGCCTGAAGCCATGAAGTTTTACAGACCCATGGGAAAATAATACAGTTGTAAATATTTAATATTTAATAGCCTTATAACCAGGTATTAGCAAACCTGATGTTAAAATTTAGAAACAATTGAATAATATGCCTTAACTTTGCTCAAAATTTTAGGCATCGTATAGCTATATTTTTATTCTCATATTCAACCACAGTTCTTTTATTATGATTCAAACAATGTTCGAAAAGTTACAGTACGCAGACGAAAAGAATCTTTTAATCCAAGGCCTCCCCTCATCCATCGAAAAGCAGTTTAACAAAATTACTTTTGCAAAAAACATGACTCCTCTGTTGAAAGCAAGGAAGTTAGATTTTGCCCTGGTGTTTGCAGTAAACGAAAACCAATTAAACGGTATTTTAAAAGAAGTGATGCCTTCTTTGAAAGAAAATACCAAATTCTGGGTGGCGCACCCCAAAACGACTTCAAAAATTGTAACCGATTTGCATCGGGAGCGCAGCTGGAACCGTCTTACAGATGATGGCTACGCTACTGTGGATAATGTGGAATTAGACCATGTGTGGACGGCCACCCGTTTTGAGAAAAAACAAGTTGTAAAAGCCGCTGCCACAAAAGAAAGAAAAAAAGAAGCCCAGGTGGCTTAGAAGTTTATAAGAATACGAAGAACTGTCCCACACCGGGACAGTTTTTTTATTAAAACAAACTATACAATAGCTGCAGGGTGATGTCTTCCATCCGTTGCACTATCGCATCCGCTTGCGAAAGGTCTTGCGCAATGGCCTCGGGGTTTTGATAGCCAATACATTTTAGGCCGGCTGCTTTTGCTGCGGTTACTCCAAAAAAAGAATCCTCAACCGCTACGCCTTCCTCAGGAGAAATATGAAGCCGCTCAGCTGCTTTCAAATAAATAAAGGGAGCCGGTTTGCTCTCTTCTACTTCATTACCCGATACCCATTGCCCGATATAGGGTTTCAGCTTTAAATGGTCTATAAAATTGCTGATGATAACTGGTGGAGAAGAAGAGGCAAGACCAATAGCAAGATCATTTTTTTGTATCGTTTCCAATAAGTCCAAAACACCCGCGATGGGTTGATAATTGTCTTTTCTCAAATGAATCAGCGTGTGTTCCAATTGCTCGGCTATATAATCGGTTATCGGCTTATTGAGTTGCAGGAACCGTTCTTTCACACTTGCCCAAACTCTTTCGTTGGTGTCTCCAACAAACTGGTCCAAAAAATCGGGTGCTATTTCTATCCCATATTTGCGCAGCACCGATTCAATAGCAGTAAAATGAAGAGGTTCGCTATCTATAAGCACTCCGTCCATATCAAAAATCACAGCTTTTAGCATAAAAAAGAGTTCTATTAAAAATTTTTGTACGTTTGGCTACAAACATACGTTATGTCCACTACAATTAAATGCCCAAATTGCCAATATGAGTTTCTTTTGGAAGCAGCGTTGTCTGACGAGATGAAAGAATTGATGAATAAGGAAAAAGATCAATTACGCAGACAAATGATTGAGTACCGGAAGCAGAAAGACGAGGAAGTGAAAAAGAAAGAAGAGGAATGGCAACAGCGCTTGAATGCAGAAAAGCAAATCTTGCAAAAACAGGTAGAAGAGCAGATCCGAAAATCGGTTTCTGCCGACTTTGAGAATAGAATGGGTTTGTTGCAAAGAACCAATGCCGACAATGAAGAAAAGCTCCGTTTGTCCCGACAAAAAGAACTTGATTTTCTAAAAAGAGAGCAGGAGTTCAAAACAAAGGAGCAGGAATTAGAACTTACTGTGCAAAAGAAGTTGTCTTTCGAAAGAGAAAAGATTTACACGGAACTGAGAAAATTAGAAACCGAAAAAACTCAGCAACGGGAAAACGAATACCAATTGCGGTTGCGCGAGCTGGAGAAGCAATTGGAAGAACAGAAAAAATTAGCTTCCGAAATGAAGCGCAAAGCCGAGCAGGGTTCCATGCAATTGCAGGGCGAAGTTCAGGAAATCGCCCTTGAAGAAATGTTGGCAATGGCGTTTCCCTTCGATCAGATACAAGAGGTGGGTAAAGGAGTTCGGGGTGCCGACTGCATACAAATCGTTCGAAATGCGCTGGGCGTGCCCTGTGGAACCATTATTTGGGAAAGCAAGCGAACTGAACATTTCAACAATGAGTGGATTGAGAAATTAAAAGCCGATATGCGAAGCGTTGGCGCCGATATTGCCATACTGGTTACGCAACGCTTCCCCCGGGAACTGGATCGGTTTGGTGAAAAAGACGGGGTTTGGATCTGTAGTTTTAGCGAAGCAAAGGCCTTGGCCCTGGTATTACGAGACAGCCTTATCAAAGTCTATAACGCATCTAAAAACCAGGAAAATAAGGGCGAAAAAGCCATTATCCTGTACGACTACCTCACCAGTTCTGAGTTCAAAGAACAGTTTAAAGCCATCCTTGAAACTTTTATGACTATGAAAAAAACAATTGTGAACGAGCGCGCCGCCATGGAAAAACTTTGGAAAGCCCGAGAAAAACAATTGGAACGGGGCATTCTTGGCCTGTCCGGCATACAGGGGGCTGTAACCGGTATCAGTGGCGGGCTGGATGCAATGGATCTTGGTTTGCTGGAATTGGATGACAAGGAACTGTAAACATCGGATTCAATGGCTGCCACAAGATAACTGGTCAAATAAAGGTGTGAAATCCCTCATTTGCAGTAGCGTTCTTTTGTTTATGTCAGAATATCCTAAAAGAATCGGTTATCTACCCATTTTTACCGAAGCTATTTTTCAACAGCCCCCCATGATTTTTTTTCGCGTCCTCGCTTCCTTTCTTTTATTTTTTCCAGATCTTTTCTATATCCTCCAGGGTTTTTCCTTTCGTTTCTGGCACTAATTTCCACACAAATAAGGCAGATAAGAAGCCCATCAGTCCATAAATCCAATAAGCAAAACCGTGATTGAATTTTTCAGTTAACCAAAGGTTGTCGTTAAAAATCGGGAAGGTTAGCGATACGATCCAATTTGCGATCCATTGAGCCGCTACTGCAATGGAAAGCGCCCCGCGGATGGAATTTGGAAATATTTCTGCCAAAAGCACCCAGCAAACAGGCCCCCAACTCATAGCAAAAGAAGCCGTATAGGCAAGCATGAATATCAGCGATAGCAGCCCCATCTTGTTCAGGTAGAATGTGAACCCTAGCGCCACCATGCTAATAGCCATACCGATGGATCCAATAATCATCAAAGGCTTGCGGCCAAACTTATCAACCGTTAAAATAGCTACAACTGTAAATGTAAGGTTTACGGCTCCAACAATAATCGTTTGCAGTAACGATGAATTGGTGGAGGCCCCCATATTTCTAAAAATATTACCCGCATAGTAGAGTACTACATTGATGCCGACGAACTGCTGAAAAACGGAAAGCAGGATCCCTATAAAGATTACCAGAAAGCCATAAGAAAGCCATGGGGCATTTGCTTCATGAAGCGTTCCTTTGATTTCAGATAAAACACTTGGGGCGTTCTCACTGCCGCTAATTTTACTCAGCACTTTTAAGGCTTTATCGTCTTTGCCTTTCAACGCCAGGTACCTGGGTGTTTCTGGTACAAAAAACAGGAGAATTAAAAATACAACAGCAGGTATTGCACCCGAAAAAAACATCCAGCGCCAGCCCGTATGGGTCAGCCACTCCTCGTCGCCCTGTAGGGCGATAAAGTAATTGACAAAATAAATGATCAGCATACCCAGTATGATTGCAAACTGATTAAAAGAAACCAATTTACCACGCTTATTGGCGGGTGCAATCTCTGCAATATATACGGGTGAAATCATGGATGCAATACCCACTCCAATACCACCAATAATGCGGTACACAACAAAGGAAAAAATATCCAAGGTGCCGAACACATTGAAAAACTCGGGTTTCCAGGTACCAATCGCTGACACCAAAAAAGCAAGTGCTGCTAGTAAAAGACCATTTTTTCGGCCAACTTCTTTTGATATAAAACCCGCAATAGCACCGCCGATTACGCAGCCGATTAAGGCGCTGGCAATAACAAAACCTTTTACGGCGTCGGCTGTACCTTTTAGTGCTTCGGGGCTTTCGGGTAAGGATTGGGAGAGAAACAAATAGGCCCACAACCCAAGAACGACAAATGCCAATAGGGAAACGATCCATCCTTTGGTTTTACTGAGTATTTTAAACAAAAGGATGCAAATAACACTCAGCATAACAGACAGTGCTATTACAAGCATTATACGATATTGAGCGATCAACTGGTGAATATTTTTTACATAACTATTATTATCGGGGTTGCCAATGAAAAATTCCACGAGCGATTTTTCGGCCCCATTCACCACGGCCGTATCATATCCAAAAAGTAGTCCCCCTAATGCGGCAACCAGGGTTAGCAGCACGATATAATAAGGATTCTTTGCTTCCCGAATCGTACCCTTATCTGTTGCGGGCGTATAAGTATTTGCCATATCTGTATTTAAAGAAGTTGTATTGAAGGTTAAAGATTAAATATGCCAATTAATCAGGTTTTCTAAATATTCCTGTCTGCCACTAATTGTTTTGGGTTCACCTTGTTTAATCGCGTAATCGCGAAGCTCTTCCAGAGAAAGTTCTCCGGCTTCAAAAAGCTTCCCTTTTCCGCTATCGAAAGAGGCATAACGATCCAGGCGTATTTTTTTGTAATCCGTTTTTTGTAATACGTTATCTGCAACAATCAAAGCTCTTGCAAACGCATCCATACCTCCAATATGAGCGTAGAATAAATCGGCAGGGTCGGTGCTGTTGCGTCTGATTTTTGCATCGAAATTTACACCGCCACCCTGGAGGCCCCCAGCTTCTATAATTACCAACATCGCTTCAGCAAGTTCGTTGATGTTGTTTGGAAACTGATCTGTATCCCAGCCATTCTGGTAATCTCCACGGTTGGCGTCCATGCTGCCCAGCAAACCTGCGTCTGCTGCTATTTGCAATTCATGTTGAAACGTATGACCCGCTAAAGTAGCATGATTCACTTCAATATTGATTTTAAAATCCTTTGCAAGCCCATGCTGGTTTAAAAAGCCAATCACCGTTTCTGTGTCATAGTCGTACTGATGTTTACTGGGTTCGCAGGGTTTAGGTTCAATAAAAAAGTTGCCCTTAAAACCATTGGCACGTGCATATTCTTTTGCTTTGTGTAAAAACAGGGCCAAATGTTCTTTCTCTCGTTTCATGTTGGTATTCAGTAAACTCATATACCCTTCGCGGCCACCCCAAAAAACATAATTCTCACCGCCCAACGCAATGGTTGCGTCTAATGCTGCTTTTACCTGCGCAGCCGCGTGTGTAAGCACATGAAAATCCGGATTGGTAGCTGCTCCGTTCATATATCGTTTGTTGGTGAACAAGTTGGCCGTACCCCACAATAATTTCACACCGGTTTCTTCCTGTTTTTGTTTCAGGTATTTGGTCATTGTTTGAAGCCTCTTGTCGTTTTCTGCAATGTCGTTTCCATA
The DNA here is from genome assembly GCA_039811305.1 of Niabella sp. Taxonomy (GTDB): domain Bacteria; phylum Bacteroidota; class Bacteroidia; order Chitinophagales; family Chitinophagaceae; genus Niabella. Next base: position 23,546 of record JBDHYK010000012.1, on the reverse strand, counting down.
AGCCACCACGTCCACATCGTGAAAGCAATAATAGGGCAGGCTTAGTTTGCTCATAAATTCGAAAGCTGCGTCGGCCTTATCTTTGGCGCGTTTTATTGGGTCTGCATTTTTATCCCAAGGGAAAAGATGGGTAGGTTCGCCAAAAGGGTCGGCACCACTGCCACAGAAGCTATGCCAATATGCACAGGCAAATTTGAACCAGTCTTTCATTTTCCGACCTGCCACTTTCTTATTTTCGTCGTACCAGCGAAATGCTAATGGGTTGCTACTACCAACGCCTTCGTATTTGATTTTGCCGATACCTTTAAAAAATTCTCGTTTTTGTTTTTTTGTAGCCATGATATAAATTTTTGATTGTTATTATTTTAAATAGTATTTCTTTTGTTACCAGCAGGGTGCCAATGGCATCTTCCTTGCCACGCTCGGTTGATTTGTAGTACGTTTAGCATCCATCTTGTTTTCTCAAATGCTCTTTCAGCAATGCGACCCATTGTTCATAAAATTCTTCATAAGAAGATGTGTTTTGGGGCAGTACACTACCCAAAGGGTTTCTGTTTTCAAAAGCTTCCTTCACATCTTTAAAGGCGCCGGCTCCAATTCCCGCTCCAATGGCTGCGCCATAACTGCCATCGCCTTCGTAAAACTCCACAGCCGTCTGCGTGATATCGGCAAAAGCCTGCGCAAACACATTACTTAAAAACAGGTTGGCTTTGCTGGCACGCACCACTGTAGGATGGATTCCATTCTGTCTCATAATATCCAATCCATATCGAAATGAAAAAGCAATACCCTCCTGAACGGCCCTCGCAATATGGGAACTTGTATGCAGGTTGAAATCAATATTATGAAAATGGGCGCCAATGATCCGGTTATTCAACATTCGTTCCGCACCGTTACCAAATGGCAGAGCCAGAAGCCCATCACTTCCTTTTTTTATTTGTGCGGCTCTGTTGTTTAACTCAGCATAACTATCGTTGGCGCCCACAATACTTTTCATCCAGCGGTTAAAAATTCCGGTACCATTAATGCATAACAAAACGCCAATACGGGGCTCGGATGGAGTATAGTTTACGTGCGCAAAACTGTTGATGCGCGATTGCTGATCGAAGGCTAATTGATCCGACACGCCATATATGACGCCGGAGGTTCCTGCCGTAGTAGCCACTTCACCCGGTTGTAGCACGTTCAGTGCCAATGCATTGTTAGGCTGATCCCCTGCTTTGTATGTTACCGGAATGCCTGCCCTTAAGTTCAATTTATCGGCAACAGGCAGTTCTAATTGACCATGCGATGAAAACAACTCTTTTACTTCGGGTAGCAGGGTGGGGTTGAAGCCATAATGAGCCAGTACGGTTTTGGATATTTCATTAGATTTGAAATCCCAGAAAACGCCTTCTGATAGGGCAGCGATGCTGGTGGTAATCTGCCCTGTGAATTTCATTGCAATAAAATCGCCCGGTAGCATCATTTTATATATCTTCTCAAAAGTTTCCGGCTCATTTTCTTTTACCCAGGCTAGTTTGCTGGCTGTAAAATTTCCCGGAGAATTTAACAAACAAGACAAACACTCCTTTTCACCAATAGTTTCAAACGCCATCTTGCCAATGGCTACCGCGCGGCTGTCGCACCAGATAATAGATGGCCGCAATACCTGGTGTTGTTTATCAACCACTACCAAACCATGCATTTGATAGGCGATGCCAATGGCGCCAATATCTTTTGGGTTGTATTTCTTTTGTGCATGGCATAGTAAAATGGCTTGTTGCGCATCCTGCCACCATTGTTCAGGATCTTGTTCTGCCCAGCCTGGTTTTGGGGTTTGGATAGCAGCTTCGTGTTCCGGGAAGCTGGCACTGGCCAATATTTGCCGGGTTTGGGAGTCCACAACGGTGGATTTTACTGAAGATGTGCCGATATCGAGGCCTAAGAGTAGCATTTGCGATAGAATTATTTGTGAATAACTAAGTTATATATAAAAAATGTATATTGTTTTTGGAGTTGCATGTTTTTGTTTAACGGGTAAAGATTTTCAGCGAACCCGTTTTTAATCCCGGTGAATCTGCCTGCACAATCAAGGTGCCTGGTTTGTTTTTTTGTCCTTTAATAATTGCCAGAGCACATCCTGAAAATGCAGCTCTTTCTTGAGAAGGAAAGGGGACAAAATCGGCGGGATTGCCGTTGTCTGTGGCCACAATGGTACCGAATCCCCTGAGTGTAAAACGTATCTTATTCGAGGCATTGGCTACGGGAATTCCAAGGGAGTCTGTTATTTTCACAGTAACAAATGAAAGGTCGCTACCATCTGCAGCAATCGTTTTACGATCTGCATCCATTTCTATTTTTGCAGCTTTACCGGATGTGTGAATGCTTTGTTCGGCCCATTTCATTCCATTTTTATAAGCAACGGCTTTCACCTCGCCAGGCTCATAAATAACCTCATCCCATCGTATGCGGTATTCGAAAGCCGCTTTCTTCTTTATTCCCTGAGTGCGCCCGTTTAAAAATAATTCTGCCGCATCTCCTGAAGTGAAGACATGTATGGGTGTAATGGCGCCTACGCGATCTGGCCAGTTCCAGTGAGGCAGTATATGTACCATAGGTAGCTCAGGCCTCCACCGCGACTGGTACAAATAAAAACGATCTTTTTTAAACCCCGCTAAGTCAATAATACCAGAATACGAGCTTCGGGATTCATAAAAAGGCGTTGGCTCGCCCAAATAATCCCAGCCTGTCCATACAAACTCACCTGCCACATAGGGGTGTTGATCCTGGGTGGCAAAAACTTTGTCGGGTGATGCGCCAAACTGGGCGGTATAGAGTTCATAAGCACTCACTTGTTTTGTTTTAGCATCACTCCCTATCGTATCATTTACGGGGGCGCTGGTTCCATTAAATACGGGAAACAGGTAGGTTCCTCTGGTACTCAGCGTGGAAGCTGTTTCGCTGCTGAATAGTAGTTTTTCGGGAAACTCATTTTGAAAAGCAGAGTATAGCGGTGGGGTTCGAATACCGCTCAGGTGCGCATAGGCTACACCATCGCGGATCCCCTCTCCTTGGTAATTCAGGCTGATAATATCCATCGCTTTTGCAAAGGGCATGGTTGGTTTTGCATAGTTCATGGATGCGGTGGCAGGTCTTGTATCGTCTTCTTCCTTTACAATTTGGTACAAGCGGGTAGCAAGTGCAGCTCCTTCTTCATTAGTATATTGCTCACCCACTTCATTGCCAAAACTCCAGGCTATCACCGAGGGATGGTTTCGATCTCTGCGTAGGAAAGATCGAAGATCTGCTTCGTACCAGTCTTTAAAGATGAGATGAAAATCAAGTGGTGTTTTCTTTCTTTGCCAGCTATCAAAAATTTCATCTACTACCAAAAAACCCATTCGATCCGTGAGATCCAGTAATTCGGGTGCGGGTGGGTTATGTGCCATCCGAATCGCATTACAGCCAACTTCTCTCAATAGTTCTAATTGCCTTTCAGCAGCTCTTGAATTGAAAGCAGCACCCAAAGCGCCTAAATCGTGATGTTGGTTGACGCCCTTTAGCCTTATGGCCTCGCCGTTGATAACGACACCCTTCCATGGATCGAATTGTACAGAACGAATTCCGAAAGAAGTTTCATAGTCATCTACCAGTTGGTTCTTTATGTACAAACGGGTATGGGCAGAATACAGATGGGGTGTCTGATGCGGTGGAGGTCCCCACAGTAAGGGGTTCTTAATGGTAAGGGTATCAAAAATTTTTATTTTCCTGTTAGCGGGTATTTCGATTGTTTTATTGAACAAAGCGGCCCTCTTTTTTTCTGGGTACGATTCTGTTTCTAAAGGATAGATTTGGGTAATCGCGTTTACTAATATGGCTTTTGAAGAACTATTTTCGACCTCAAACGCCATCGCTAATCTGGCAGTTTCAGCATTAGCCTGGATGGCAGCGATATGCGTACCCGATGGCGGAATATGTATTGCATTTAGTTTTGTGAGCCAGACGTTTCTATATATTCCTCCTCCCGGATACCATCGAGCAGAGTGGTTGGGATTGTCTAAGCGGATGGCAAGTTGATTGTCGCTACCTGATCTCAGAAAGGGTGTTAGATCTATTCGAAAGGAATTGTACCCATAAGGCCATCCACCTGCCAGGCTCCCGTTGCACCATACCATTGCATAAGACATAGCGCCGTCAATTTCCAAATACACCTTACCGGATAGATCAGATGAGTTAATCGTGATTTTTTTTCGGTACCAGGCCACGCCATCAATAGGGAGCCGCCCCATACCACCGCCTACGATTGCTTCTTTTTCTGAATAAAATGGCCCCAGTATTGCCCAGTCGTGCGGAAGGTTAATTTTTTCCCAATTCGAATCATCAAATTGATTTTGTATCAATGGAAAATCACTCCCCGGGTTCCCGGCTGGGCGTTGGTGGTGGTTGCGGGGATCGTTTATGAAATCATTTGCGGTTGGCAGAATCCATTTTTTCAATACTGTTTTGTTCGAGTAAATTTGAACTGCTTCTGTGGGTTTTGTATCTGCAATTTTATCATCGTTGTAATCTGTGATAAGAGGACGTGTATCGTAAATGAGCGTATCGGCCGATCCGGTGTAGCGCATAAAACGCCAGTCCTGATTAAAATTGATTCGTTGTCGGGTGCGTTTTTCTGCCTGGTGCGAAACCAGGAACGATTTTCCCGCACTTTGACAGCTTTGAAAAAAATAGCAAGCGATCGAAATGCAAATCACAACCAATAGTTTCTTTGCATGGTGATTTGAAATGAAAGATCTGCCCTGCTTTCTTTTTTTAACTCTTGTACTAAAGTCCGGAGTATCCCGCATATTGAAATTTGTGATTTAGAGTTCTTTAAGTGCTTGTATAACAGCCGAATACGCTTTCTTTTTACTAAAATTTGAATGAAAAAGCAGTGGAAAATCCATACCATTGTTGTAAAGCCAACTTCTATCGTCTGTTAGCCCCCATATGGTTATGCCGGCCTGTTGTGATTTGGGTACATACTTCAGGTAGGACTTCAGGATGTGCTTGTACATGGCTGCCTGGTTCAACTCCTCTACAGAGGTGAACTGAAAACCAGCCTTATTTTGAGGATTCACGCGAACATCTAATTCCGATATCCTAATTAGTAAACCAGTAGCTGCCAGTTTAATAAACATCGAATCAATGAGTGTATAATTACTATTCCAGCTCGCATGCAACTGAGTGCCAATACCATCAATTTTTGCACCTTTCGCTCTTAATTCTTTTACAAAAGCAACCAGAGAATCGGTTTTCTTAGCACTGGCTTCTAATCCAAATTCATTTATAAATAGTTTTGCCGTAGGATCAGCTGCTTTGGCGTATTGAAAGGCTTTCAACGGGTAATCGCGCCCAAGATAATCGGACCAAAAGAAAATGTCAGCTGCTTCCTTGTTAGCGATGTCGGTACTAGTAGAAGAAGTTCTGTATTGCCCGGAAGGAGCGATCACTTCATTTACGACATCCCATTCCCTTACTTTATTTTTGAAATGATTTATTTCGGCATGGATCCAGTTGCTTAAAGCCTGATCTGCTTTTTCAACCACCTGAGCACTGGTTGGGGCTTGAATAATTTCTTTCACACTTACATCATCAATCGAGTAGGTGTTGGCTACCAGCCCCATGTCGAAGAGGATCCTGGTTTGTGTGGAATTAGCAACCAGGGTCCAGGATACCTGCTGCCAATTCGTGCCGATGTTTTGATCGTTCTGATACTGTGCACTACCCCCATTGGCTGTTTGAGTGGACAATCGGATGGAACCGTCTCTTGCAGCAGCCTTCACCCAAAAAGAAACAAGGTATTGTTTTCCTGGAATGGTTGCAAACTCGTTGCCTGCTACCTGCACTTTCCATTGTGCACCCGGGTTGGCCGCGGTGTTGACTACTTGCATAAAACCACTACCACTATGAGCGTTTGAAGCAGTGCCCGTAACAAAAGTTATGGCGGCTCCATTGGAGTTAAAGATTGCCCAGCCGGTTTGACCCGATTCAAAGCCGGGATTCGTCAATAGCTCCACTGCCGCAGGTACTGTTATTCCTGCAAAGTTCTTTAAATAGTGTGCGTTTTGGTTAGAATGCCATCCCAAAACGTGCCCAAAAACGTCCATACTCCCCACCAGGTTTAATATTGCGTCTGCATTTGTGAAATTTACTGAGCCATCTGCTTTTACAAGGGCGCCATGTTTCATTTCGTATCCAACTGTTATGGCGTCAAATTCTTTCTGAACCGTTGATAAAAAAACAGAGCCACTGGTCAGGTCTGACAGGGTAATGCCTACCCCTATTTTTATTGCTGATGCGTCTTTTAGAGTAGAGGAACTGTCGGTTGACTCTGGAGTATTTTTTATTGCTGGGTTCTTTGTTTTTGTACAGGAACCTGTAAGAATCCAAAGGATTGTGAGAAGAAAAACAATATGGCTATTAATTTTCATTAGTGAAAAATGTCTTATTCATAATAGATCCATCGCATCATACCGACGCTGATAGCAGGTCTTGTACAGATCTTCTAAACTCTTCCGCAACGATTTTCGTGAGCGAATGAGGAGGTATTGATTGGCTACGGGTGCAGGAATCTCATTTTCCGTGAAAGTCTCGTTTGAGCTATTTACAAGCCTCAAAGATCCCGCTGAGGAGTCTCTTGCATCGAAAAGATGATATAATGTAAAAAATGACGATGTATAGCTAGTTGAAATACAGTAATTAATGTATAAATATTGGAAATTCTTGGGAAGATATTTTTTATTGAAATCCCAACTGAGCCCTGTATTGTTCTGGAAGCAATCTGCCATTTCAACGCCGTTTACTTCACAAATATAAGGATCATTTTTAAAAATGTAACCGATTGAAATATATTTTTTAAAAAAATGAGTTTTCTCGTAGTTTTGTCAGGGCGAAAAGAGCTCTGAATTTAGAAATAGTATTATATTTGCCAGTAAGCAACAAATATTTTCAAAAAATAAAGCAGAAAATTATTTTGTTGTTTAAAATATTTTTTTGACTTTTATGTACCCGATTGCAAATTATGGAATCAAAAAAAGAAATAACGATATATGATATCGCAAAAGAATTAGGTCTTTCTTCAGCCACAATCAGCCGTGCTTTAAATAATAATGAGCTGATTAATAAGAATACACGTAAAAAAGTGCAGGAAACTGCGCGTAGGATGGGCTATCGGCATAATACGTTTGCTAGTAGCCTTCGCAAGAAAACCACTAATATTATTGGAGTGATCATGCACGAAGTGAACAGTTATTTTATGACATCCGTGCTGGCAGGCATCGAAAAAGTAACCACAGAGGCAGGTTACGATCTGTTAATTGCCCACTCATCGGAAAGCGTGATTAAAGAAAAAGCGAATGTGGAAAATCTCTTCCATAAGCGAGTGGACGGTATTATTGCATCTCTTGCATTTGATACCAAAAATCTTGACCATTTTCAACCTTTTGTTCAAAAAGAGATCCCAATAGTTTTTTATGATCGGGTAGATGAGAATAGTGATTATACCAAGGTAATCATTGACAATTATAAAGGGGGGTACGATGCTACAAAGCACCTGATTGAGCAAGGCTGTAAAAACATCGTTTTGGTAACAGGGAACTTATTAAGAAACGTGTATCAGCAAAGGATGCAAGGGTACCGCGCGGCTTTGCAATCGAATGAACTGCCTTTTAAAGAAGAAAATATCATCATTAAAGACCTTAGCCATGAACGGGCAGAGGAAGCTGCCATAAGCATAATGCAAATGAATCCGATACCGGATGGACTTTTTATTACACACGATTTTTCGGCAGCGGTAATTATGCAAACATTAAAGAAGCATGGGTTCAAAATACCTCAGGATATAGCCGTTGTGGGATTCAACAACGATATTATCAGCACCATCGTTGAGCCTCAATTAACTACCATAGATTATCCCGGAAAACAGATTGGAGAGATTGCCGCACGCACACTGGTAAACCATCTGAAAGGAATTTCACCGGTTTCTCAAATGAAAACCATTATTGTCAACTCAGAGTTTATCGTAAGAGAATCCTCTTTAAAGAAACAAAATGAGCGATAAATGAAAATTGTTGTGCCAGCATTTGTTGTACTGTTTTGTAGCTGCTTTTTTTGCTGTAGCGCCGAAGATGGCTATGAATTGTGGCTCAGATACCGACCGTTGCAGGATCCTGTCAAACTGGAACAATACAAAAAAACGATCACCTCCGTATCCATTATCGGCAAAAGCCCAACTCTTAACGTATTGGAACAGGAGCTGGAGCGCGCATTTTTGGGTTTGATGGGGAAATCAGCTTTAATAGGGGCGCATCAGCAGCCAGCTCTGTTAATTGGATCTGCAAGGCAGCTTGCTTTGGAAAGCGCATCCATTCAAAAAAAATTGAATAATCTTGGAAACGAAGGCTATATCATCACCCACATTCAAAAAATGGGTAGAAAGCAGCTAATAATAACGGCTAACACCGATCAGGGTGTTTTGTACGGTGGTTTTCACTTCATCAGGTTGCTGCAAACGCACCAGGATCTAACTCATGTAGAAGTGGTTAGCAAGCCTGCTTTACAGCTTCGTTTACTTAACCACTGGGACAATCTGAACAGAACCGTGGAGCGTGGGTATGCAGGATTTTCGATTTGGAAATGGCATCTATTGCCCGATTATATTGATCCGCGATACAACGATTACGCAAGAGCCAATGCCTCCATTGGCATCAATGGCACGGTTCTTTCCAATGTAAACGCAAATGCCACCCTTCTTACGCCACCCTATTTGCTTAAAGTAAAAGCTCTGGCAGATGTCTTTAGGCCTTTCGGAATTAAAGTGTATCTGACCGCCAGGTTTAGCGCTCCAATTGAAATTGGCGGATTGCATACTGCTGACCCTTTGAACAACGACGTACAGCAGTGGTGGAGCCGGAAGATAGCTGAAATCTATGCTCTGATACCTGATTTTGGAGGTTTTTTGGTGAAAGCCAATAGCGAAGGGCAACCCGGGCCACAAGATTACAAACGTTCCCATGCCGAAGGCGCTAATATGTTGGCAGATGCGCTGGCTCCTTTTCAAGGCATTGTAATGTGGCGCGCATTTGTGTATAGCCAGGCCATACCAGATGACCGGGCTAAACAAGCCTATAACGAGTTTCAGCCTTTAGATGGTAAATTCAGAAAAAACGTGGTGCTACAGGTGAAAAATGGACCGATTGATTTTATGCCGCGCGAACCTTTTCATCCTTTATTGGGTGCTATGCCCAAAACCGCTACAATGTTGGAGTTTCAACTAACGCAGGAATACTTGGGGCAAGGCACTCATTTAGTATATCTTGCTCCTTTGTTCAAGGAATGTTTGGATAGTGACACCTGGCGCTTTGGCAAAGGGAGCACGGTTGCAAAGGTGATTGATGGTTCTTTGGGTGAGCATCAGTTTACCGGAATTGCAGGAGTTGCAAATATTGGCACCGATAGGAACTGGACCGGCCATCCCTTTGCGCAGGCGAATTGGTATGCCCTGGGAAGGCTATGCTGGAACCCGACAGTTTTATCCGAAGAAATAGCGAAAGAATGGATAAAAATGACCTTTTCCAACACACCCGATTTTGTAAACACGATCGCTACCATGATGATGCGTTCACGAGAAATCTTAGTAAACTATATGAACCCATTGGGTTTGCATCATATCATGGCATCAAATCACCACTATGGCCCCGGACCCTGGGTTGATGATTTGCCTCGTGCCGACTGGAACCCTGTGTATTACCATAAAGCAGAAAAAGAGGGTATAGGATTTGATCGTACCCCCACGGGGAGTAATGCACTTGCCCAATATGCACCCGGTGCAAGAGCTCTGTGGGAACACAAAACTACCATCAGTGATAAATTTCTTTTATGGTTTCACCATGTTCCCTGGGATTATAAAATGAAAAGCGGCAGAACACTTTGGGAGGAACTTTGCGAAAGGTACAATGCCGGTGTGGATCGTGTAGGCTGGATGTGTCAAATCTGGGACAAGCAAAAGAGTAGGATGGATCGGGAGCGATTTGATGCAGTCACTATGTTGCTTCAAATTCAAACAAAAGAAGCGAAGTGGTGGCGCGATGCCTGCTTATCTTACTTTTCCAGCATTTCAGGAAAGGCGATTCCTGCGAAGTATCCACAACCTGAAAAAAGCCTTGAGTATTATAAAAGCTTACAGTTCCCTTATGCACCGGGTATTAATAATGTAAATTAAGTTTTTAAAAAACAAATGGGGGTTATTAAAAATAAACTTTGTATCGAAAGAGAAATCCGGTTGGTTTCTAAAAAAGCAAAAAAATGAGAACAGGTATTAGGCGTAAGTTTTTTTTGACAATTACAATGGTGTATGTGATTGGCGTAACCGCCTGCTCTGTAAGCAAAGATGCCCAACAGAAACACAGTTTAAAAAATGCTTTCCAGCATGATTTCCTAATCGGTACTGCGCTTGATTCAAGTCAGATAGTGGAAAGTAATAAAAAAGTTGATCTGCTTATTAAAAAACAATTTAATGCCATTACTGCCGAAAATGTTATGAAAACGGCCATCATTCATCCCAAAGCAGATCGTTATAATTTTTCATTGGCCGATAAATTCGTTGCTTATGGGAAAAAACACAACATGTACCTTGTAGGCCATACCCTTATCTGGCATAGCCAATTAGCGCCTTTTGTAGAAAAAATCGCATCACCCGAAGCGTTACGAGCGTTCATGACAGCGCATATAAAAACCATCGCCGGCCGGTATGCAGGCAGCATCAACGCCTGGGATGTAGTGAATGAAGCATTGAACGAGGATGGTAGCTTTAGGAATTCCGTGTTTTATCAAAAACTGGGAGAAAACTACCTGACAGAATCCTTTCGGATTGCACAACAGGCAGCACCAGCGGCTGAATTGTATTATAACGATTATAATATAGAACAACCCGCAAAGCGTGCTGGTTGCATTCAACTGATAAAAAAAATTCAAAGTGCCGGCTTGCGTATTGATGGTGTGGGAATTCAGGGCCATTGGCTGTCGGGAAAAGTACCCCTGGAAGCCATTGAACAAAGCATTCTGGAATATTCTGCATTAGGGATTCAGGTTGCGATTACCGAATTGGATCTTGAAATGCTGCCACGGAATTTTCAGGGAGCAGATTTAGAACACAAAATGAAAACGGATTCAACCCAAAACCCCTACACCAAAGGGTTACCCGAAAATAAAGAGCAACAACTCGCAAAAGACTATGAAGATTTATTCCGTCTGTTCCTGAAACACAAGGACAAAATCAGCCGGGTAACATTCTGGGGTGTAGAGGATGGACAATCCTGGCTGAACAATTGGCCCATGCCCGGCAGAACCAATTATCCTCTTTTGTTCGATAGAAAATTAAAGCCCAAGGCTGCCTATTTTCGGTTATTGGATTTGAAGAATTAAAAACTGCGATTCATTTATCAATAGAATACACATGTTAAAAAATAGTATATCTAATAAATTGTCGGTTGTAGAGAAACTGGGCTACAGTCTTGGCGACTTAGCAGCAAATCTCGTATTTCAAACCTTACTTACTTATCTGGCTTATTTTTATACTGATATTTATGGGCTGGATCCAACACACGCATCAGTTATTATATTAGTTGTTGGGCTTGTAGCTGCCTTTGGGTTTAATCCTATTATTGGTGCACTTGCAGACAGAACCCAAACTCAATGGGGAAAGTTCAGGCCCTGGATATTGTGGACGGCCGTTCCGTTGGGTATTGTGGCCTTGGTCGCTTTTACTACTCCCTCGTTCTCCTATAAAGGCAAAGTGATTTACGCAGTTGTTACCTATACCTTATTACTTCTGTTGTATGCTGCCAACAACCTGCCTTATTCTGCTTTAAGTGGGGTGATAACGGGTGTTATGAAAGAAAGGAACAGCCTGTCTTCGTATCGGTTTGTTGCGGTGATGTTTGCACAATTTTTTGTACAGGTGTTCATGCTGCCCATAATAGAAACTGTGGGCGGTGGCGACAAAGCTGTTGGAATAGAGAAAGTGATGACCTGGTTAGCAATAATAGGAACTCTTATGTTGCTGATTACTTTTTTCACCACACGTGAGCGGATCTTGCCTAAGCCGGAACAAAGGTCCAGTCTGAAAGAAGACTTGGGCGACTTGGTTGCCAATAGACCATGGATTATTATGCTCATCCTAACCACATTACTATTTATTACACTTGCAATGAAAGGAGGAGCCTATGTGTATTATTTTAAAAATTATGTTGAAAGCGAAAGCCTGACGCATTTCATACTTCCTGTAATCGCTTTTTTGTCAAAAGCGGGTCTTAATTTTTTTGGAGAAGACCCTGTGGCAGCCGGATTTGGATTGTTCAATGCAGGTGGCATCATCTGTATGATCGTTGGGATTGCCCTTTCAAAACCACTCGCTGATAAATATGGTAAGCGCGATATTTTTGGTACAGCTTTGATGGTTTCTACACTGTTTATTCTGGCTTTTTACTTTTTCGGGCCAAAGGCCGTTGAGCTGATGTACCTGTCGCAAATGCTGCATGGTTTTTTTTATGGTATTACCATTCCTCTATTATGGGCAATGATTGCAGATGTGGCAGATTACAGTGAATGGAAAAATAACCGAAGAGCTACTGCCATAATTTTTTCAGCAATGATGGTGGGTCTGAAAGCCGGCCTTAGTATTGGTGGCGCTCTTGTAACCGGTATTTTAAGTGGGTATGGCTATATTCCTAATAGTGAGACTGTACAATTAGATGCTGCTGTTACAGGTACAAAAATGTTGGTGAGCCTCTTTGCAGCGCTTCCCTTTTTATTGAGTGTGTCGTTATTGTTTTTTTATCCTATCAATAAAAAAATGGAAACACAGATCGAATCAGAATTAAAGCAAAGAAGATCCGAATCCTAAACAACCTCTTAAATTATAAATGATGTCGGAAAAAACGATCCCCCCATCTGGTTTTGACAACCTGAGATTGCAGGCGATCTCAGCACCTTTGGTAACTCATTTGTTTACTGCCGATCCTTCGGCGCATCTGTTTCAGGATAAGATCTACATCTACCCATCGCACGATATAGACGCAGGTGAAGCATTTGACGATTTGGGAAGTCATTTTGCAATGGAAGATTACCATGTTTTTTCTATGCAATCCCCATCCGGAGTGGTAAAAGATCATGGTATAGCATTACAAATAAAAGACGTGCCTTGGGCCGAAAAGCAAATGTGGGCACCGGATGCGGCGTATAAAAATGGCAAATACTATCTTTTTTTTCCTGCAAAAAATAAAAACGGCATATTTCAGATTGGCGTAGCGGTTAGCGAAAACCCCACAGGCCCTTTTGTACCACAACCAGAACCCATAAAAGACAGTTTTTCTATTGACCCCGCAGTATTTGTAGATGAGGATGGATCTGCCTACATGTATTTCGGTGGAATATGGGGAGGCCAATTGCAACGATGGAGAAAAGGCGTGTTTACTCATGAATTCCCCGAAAGCCCTTTTGCTTTTCTACCAGAACCAAATGAGCCCGCATTATGTGCAAAAGTTGCCAAACTTAGTGACGATCTTCTCGATTTTGCAGAAAAGCCAAAGGATGTTCTGATTTTGGACGAGAAAGGTAGTCCACTTCTTCAAGGGGACGGAGAACGTCGTTTTTTCGAAGCCAGCTGGATGCACAAATATAATGAGAAATATTACTTTTCTTACTCAACAGGCGATACACATTCTATTTGTTACGCCATTGGCGAACATCCCTACGGACCCTTCACTTATGCTGGAAGAATATTAGAACCCGTTATTGGGTGGACATCGCATCACTCCATTTGCCAGTTTGACGGGAAATGGTACTTATTTTATCATGATAGTAGTCTGTCAAAAGGAATTACCCATCTTAGATGCATGAAAGTTACCGAATTGCACTATGATGATTCGGGGTATATTAAAACCATTCATCCCTACTACTAATTTTGTAGATGAATCTCTTCACGATCAACTCAATATCGTTCAATTATGAAAAACTATTTTTTACTGTTATTGCTGATAAATTCATTTTGCTTGCAGGCGCAAGACTACAAGCAATTTTCAATGTGGAATCCATCGCAGCCTCTGGAACAAAGAGTGAGCGATTTAATCAGTCGGTTAACGCTTGAAGAAAAAGTGGCTCAAATGATGCACCACGCGCCTGCAGTGCCACGCCTGGGAATTTTGGCTTACGACTGGTGGAATGAGACATTGCACGGTGTAGCGCGAACCCCCTTTTCTGTAACCTCTTATCCGCAGGCAATTGGGATGGCCGCAACCTGGGATACGAGTTCGCTTCGGCGCATGGGCGATTTTTCGGCAACCGAAGGACGCGCTATCCATAACAAAGCGATTGCATTAGGTAAGGAAGGAGACCGATATCTGGGGCTCACGTACTGGACTCCCAATATCAATATTTTTCGAGACCCCCGATGGGGCAGGGGTCAGGAAACCTACGGCGAAGACCCTTACCTTACAGCCTTGCTTGGAGCTGCCATTGTACAGGGGTTGCAAGGCGATGATCCTAACTATCTGAAATCCGCAGCCTGTGCCAAACACTTTGCGGTGCACAGTGGGCCTGAGTCTTCGAGGCACTCTGATAACTTCAATCCCAGTCCTTACGACCTTTGGGATACCTACCTCCCTGCATTTAAGGAGCTAATTGTGAATGCAAAAGTTGCGGGCGTTATGTGCGCCTATAACGCAATGAATAACCAGCCCTGTTGTGCTAACAATCAACTGATGAATGATATTTTGCGCCGCCAATGGAAGTTCACCGGCTATGTAACCAGCGATTGCTGGGCCCTGGATGATTTTTTCAGGTATCACAAAACTCATAAAGACGCCGTGACATCTGCGGTAGATGCATTAATTCATACCACAGATCTGGAATGTGGTAATACTGTTTACAGTACATTGGTAAACGCTGTGAACCAGGGACTCGTAAAAGAATCTGATCTGGATATTTCACTGAAAAGACTTTTTACCATTCGTTTTCAGCTGGGTATGTTCGATCCTCCCGATAGGGTACCTTACGCGCAAACACCAATCACTGCTTTAGAAGCACCTGCGCATAAAGCGCATGCCCTAAAAATGGCCAAGCAGTCTATTGTTTTACTGAAGAATCAAAACAATACACTTCCACTTAACAGACGCATCAAAAAAATTGCAGTCATAGGCCCCAATGCCGACAATAAATTAGCCCTGCTGGGCAATTACAACGGCATGCCTTCAAAGATCGTAACCGTGTTGGAGGGGTTAAAAGAAAAGCTGGGTGACCACACCGAGGTGCATTATGAAAAAGCGATCAACTATGCAAATGATACCGTTATGGTTTACAATGATATTTCGCCTCTTTACCAATGGAATGAGCAAAAAGGTGTTCAGGGAGAATATTTTAATAATACAAATTTAGAAGGATCACCGGTTTTGGTGAAGTTGGAAAAAGATATAGATCACTTCTGGTCAGAAGGGCAACCGCCTGCTGAGGGAGTTCATGCATCACACTATTCCATACGTTTTACTACAACCCTTTTTGCCGACAAAAACGAAGCGCTCAATTTTGAAACCGATGGTGACGATGGATATCGGGTACGTATTAATGGTAAAACCTATGTGGATGCCTGGGAGAAAAACAAACAGGGAGCCAAACAATTTCAATTAAATATAAAAAAAGGAAACCGCTACCAGATTGTTGTAGAATATTTTCAAAATGAAGGCAATGCAATCATTCGATTAAAATCCGGTACTCCGGTGAAAACCGATTTTGAGGCTCTGGCAGAACGTCTGAAAACTGCTGACGCCATCATCTTTGTAGGAGGTATTTCACCTCAACTGGAGGGGGAAGAAATGAAAGTGAGTGTTCCGGGTTTCGCTGGAGGAGATCGCACTTCTATTGCGTTACCCAAGGTTCAAACGGATTTAATGAAAGTGTTAAAAA
Organism: Niabella sp.; assembly: GCA_039811305.1. Classification (GTDB taxonomy): domain Bacteria; phylum Bacteroidota; class Bacteroidia; order Chitinophagales; family Chitinophagaceae; genus Niabella. The sequence goes on along the minus strand of JBDHYK010000012.1, from coordinate 7,568 downwards.
GAATAGACAAACCCCTTGTATTTGTGATGATGACCGGAAGCGCCATTGCTTCGGTTTGGGAAGATCAAAACGTGCCGGCGATTGTCAATGCCTGGTATGGTGGCCAGAGTGGCGGCACGGCAATTGCTGATGTGCTTTTTGGCGACTACAATCCGGCTGGGCGATTGCCTGTTACTTTTTACAAAAGCGATGCCGACTTGCCCGATTTTAAAAACTACGATATGCAGAATCGCACCTACCGATATTTTAAGGGGAAGCCTTTGTATCCATTTGGTTTTGGGCTAAGTTATACCACATTTAGGTATCATCATCTTGTGATACCAACTTCTGTTCGAAAAGGACAACCAATTTTCGTTTCAGTACAGGTTACGAATAGTGGCCAGGTAGCAGGTGATGAAGTGGCGCAAATCTATATTTCCTGGCAGGGTCAAAGAATAAAAGCGCCCATTCGGGCTTTAAAAGGTTTCGAACGATTTCAATTAAAAGCGGGCGAAACCAAAGAAATTCGGTTTGAACTTACTCCTGAACAATTATCATTGGTAGATGCTTTGGGCAATAGTTTTCAGCCCGGGGGAAAGATAACGATAAGTGTAGGTGGGGGGCAGCCCGGTGTGTTGAACAAAACCACAAGTAACGTGGTGACCCGAACGGTCTTCATTCGGTAAGGAGCCGGTTCCAGGATTTGATAACAAGATTTTGTAATTTTTTTATAGTGGCCAGGTCTTATTTTTTTTTATTAATTGCTTTTACAGTAGGCATTCAAACAAACGCTGCAATTACCTTGCCGGCATTGTTTTCTGATGGGATGGTGATGCAACGAAACGTTCCGTTGAAAATCTGGGGATGGGCCTCTGCAGGAGAACACATTAAAGTTGGATTCAAACAGCAAACCTACAGAACCAAGGCTGATAGTAGTGGATACTGGAAGGTGTTGTTACCTTCACAAAAACCAGGTGGGCCTTTTGAAATGACGATAAAATCTGGAAGGGATGATATTGCAATTTCGGATATCTTAATCGGCGATGTGTGGCTTTGCTCGGGGCAGTCAAACATGGAGCACCAGATGAAGTTGCACGAGAATTTTTATGCAAAAGAAATCGAAGAGGCAGCGTATCAAGCAATCCGACAGTTTAAAATTCCAAATGTTACCAATTTGGTAATGCCGCAACGTAATTTTACAGGTGGTTCCTGGACTTCGGCTAATCGTAAAGACGTACTCGAATTTTCAGCTGTTGCCTATTTCTTTGCGTTACATCTGTATCAAAAATATAAGGTACCAATTGGTATTATAAATGCAAGCTGGGGTGGAACACCTATTGAAGCCTGGATGAGTGAAGAAAGTCTGAACCCCTTCCCCTCTTTGCTAAAAAAAGTACAAGAGAATAAAACAACACCTGTATCAAATGCTGTGCATAGTAAAAATTTGCAAGCCACTGATTATTATCCACAAAATGATCTGGGCCTGATTGAGAAATGGTATGAACCCGCCTATAGTTCTAAAGGCTGGCGTAGGATAGCTGTTCCCGGTTATTGGGAAGATCAGGGCCTGCCCGAATTGGATGGTGTGGTTTGGTATCGAAGAGAGATTGAAATTCCAGAATCTATTGCGAATGAGCCTGCAAGACTTTTTCTAGGCAGAATTGTAGATGCCGACAAGGTTTATATAAACGGGAAACTTATAGGAACCACATCTTATTTATACCCCCAACGCCGCTATGCCGTTCCAAAGGGCGTGTTAAAACGCGGTACAAATATCGTGGCCGTTCAGGTAACCAACCATGGGGGTAAAGGAGGGTTTGTTCCCGATAAACCCTATCAATTACTAACTGCAACAGATACAATTACACTAACCGGGTACTGGCAGTATAAGGTAGCACAAGCCAAAATAGGTAGGAGCAACAGTATAAGCAACCCTGCTGCACCCATTCTGCATTACCAGCCCACAGCTTTATATAACGCCATGCTGGCTCCCATTATGGGTTATGGAATAAAAGGATTTGTATGGTATCAGGGCGAAAGTAATGTTGGAAGGCACGACGAGTACCGAGCGCTGCAATCCGCAATGATAACAGACTGGCGTAAAAAATGGGGTTGGGGTGATCTGCCGTTTTTATTTGTTCAGTTACCTGGCTTTGGAGACTACCGTTATTCCTTCAAAGAAAGTGCCTGGGCGTCTTTTCGCGAGGCGCAAGCATCCTCCTTGTCTTTGCCTCTTACGGGCATGGCTGTAGCAATTGACTTGGGAGAATGGAATGATGTACACCCTGACCGCAAAAAAGAGGTAGGCGACAGACTTGCGCTCCTTGCTCAAAAAATTGCATTTAAAGAGAATATCATTGCATCGGGTCCGAAATTTGAATCGTTCCTAATTGACGGACAAAAAATTAACCTATCCTTCAGCAATACAGGCGGTGGCTTAGTGGTTGCTGAAAATGAAAATCTTTCAGATTTTTATATCGCAGGGCAGGATCGGGTATTTTACCCGGCAAATGCTACGATTGAGAAAAACCAGGTAAGGGTTTCAAGCCCCCAGGTACCCGAACCTAAACACGTACGGTACGCCTGGGCAGATATGCCTGTGAACCCCAACTTATGCAACAAAGAACGTTTGCCAGCTGCGCCTTTTAGAACCGATGGGCGCAATCCTTAGCAAGTATTGTTTTTATTAAGAAGGGTTTAGAGGAACAGGCAGTTTTTTACCATCTCAAGCTCCAAAGTTTTTGTCTTCTTTCAAGCTCGTCAAGAATGTCGAAGGATAGAGTCTTAAAATTTGCATTTGATGGGTTTATAATAAATTTAAGATACAAAAATGGCTTAAAATATAATCGGTTACACAAAATATTAACCTTATAAATAATTAATAATCAGCGGTATAAAAAATATATTCTAAATATTTCAAAAAAAAAAGAAAATTATATGCAATCGTTTGCATTAATTACATATTTTTACATCAGGTTTTATTTACGAGTCGGTTGCGATGGAAAAATGACGATTGGCATGCTTGATTAAAAACCAAAATCTGAGGAAGTATTTTATTTGAAAACAAATGTATCATTCACTCTAACAAAATATATAGCTGTATGATTAGTAAGAAAAACGCAAGAGTTTGGCTGCTACTTGTTTGTTCCGTATTTATGCTCATGGCCCGGGCTCAGAATACCAGAAGTATTTCAGGGGTGGTTCATGATGATAATGGTATAGCATTAGCCAATGCTACGGTTCAGGTTAAAGGGTTACAGGTTTTTACTGTAACCGATGACAAAGGTTTTTTTACCATTAAGGCGCCTGTGAGCAGGAATACCCTGATTGTTTCTTTTGTTGGGTATGCAACAAAAGAAGTAGATATTTTTGGTACGGGCTTGCAGAATATCACATTGTTCAGCACCAATGGTTCTTTGTCTGATGTGGTAGTGGTGGGTTATGGATTGGCAAAGAAATCAAATTTGACTACTTCGCAGGTGTCGGTATCTTCCAAAGCAATGGAAAAGACCGTCAATACTACTTTGGAACAGGCCTTACAGGGTAGGGCAGCCGGCGTGTATGTTACCCAGAATTCGGGTCAGCCGGGGGGTGGCTTATCTGTAACTATCAGAGGCGTAAGCTCACTGAACCGTACCCAACCCCTTTATGTAATTGATGGGGTTCAAATACAGGAATCGGAAGATGTTTCCTATGGCGATCAGAGTTCTTCAAATGCTTTAGCCGGGTTAAACCCATCTGACATAGAAGATATGCAAATCTTGCAAGGCCCTTCTGCTACTGCTATTTATGGATCTCGGGCTACAAACGGGGTTATCATCATCACTACCAGGCGAGGCCGGGCGGGTGAGTTTCGTGTAAATTACGCCTACCAAAATGTTACGCAGACGCCTCCAAAAAGTCTGCCCGTAATGAATTTGAAGGAGTACGCACAAATGGTAACGGACTACCAAACGGTATTGGGAACCCCACAAAACATTCCGCAGAATTTCTTAGACCCCTCCATTTTGGGCGCGGGAACCGATTGGCAGAAGGCCTTGTTTAGAAATGCAGCTATGGGAAAACATCAGTTGAGTTTAAGCGGGGGTACTGCGGGTACCACGTATTATATGTCTTCCGAGTATATGAACCAGGATGGCGTGGCAGAGGGTTCGGGGTTTAAGCGGTATGGGTTTCGGCTGAATTTGGATAATAAACCCCGTCAATGGCTTACAATTGGAAGTAATCTCAGCTTTAATCAAACCAACGAAGTGCTTACGGCTACCAATTATAGCGCTTCGGATCCCTTAATTGCCAACGCGCTGAGGTTGACACCACAAATACCGGTTACCAATTTTGATGGTTCCTGGGGTGGAAGTGATCCGATAAATGGTGCGGGGCAGTTTGCTCCTGTAAACCCCATTGCTATTGCCAATCTGATATCGAATAAAAATATGAAACGACAGTTTCTGGGAGGCTTGAACGTAGCGGTTATGCCGCTAAAAGGCCTCACGCTCCGAACCTCATTTAATGGTAGCTTAGGCAATGGACTTTCTATGTATTACACACCCACCTACGAGATTGACCAATGGCATTTGCAGACTGTAAATTCTCTGCGCGAAGGTACTTTTTCAAGTTGGTATTGGAACTGGAATCAACTGGCCGAGTATAATACCCAAATTGGAAAGCACAATTTAGGTTTGATGGTAAGCCACGAAGCCCAGGAATCGCGCTATAAAGCTATTTCTGCTACCCGAACCGGGTTCCTTACCAATGATGTTTTCGATCTTGAAGCCGGCGATCCCTTGTCGGCAACGAATGGAGGCGGTACCTATCCCTGGTCTATGGAATCCTATTTGGGCAGGTTGAATTATAATTATGACAACCGATATATTCTAATGGGAACCTTCCGACGCGATGGTTCGCCCAATTTTGGGCAGGATAAACGTTGGGGAAGTTTCCCCTCTTTGTCTGCGGCTTGGCGCATTAATCAGGAGCAGTTTTTTAAATCAAACCTGATCAGTGATCTGAAATTAAGGCTCGAAACGGGTCTAACGGGTAACCAGGGTACCGGCTCTGGGGTGTATGCTTCAATGGCGCCCGGGGCTACTCCCTGGGGTACAGGTTTCCTTCCCGCTTCGTTCACCAATCCTGCCCTGCAATGGGAAGAAACAAATACCAAAAATATTGGGCTAAATATTGGCTTTTGGAACAACAGGCTCACACTGGAAGCTGATTACTACTTAAAAAATACCAATAATCTGATTATGCAGGCAAGCCTTCCTCAATACATGGGCATCAACGATGCCGTTGGAGCGGTTGGCGCCCCATTGGTAAATACAGGCTCCCTGCAAACAAAAGGCTGGAATTTTACCATCAATAGTGTGATCGCCCAGAAAAAAGATTTCAGGTGGGAGTCGAATCTGAACCTGTCTCATTTTAAAACAATCGTCAAGTCATTGAACTCAGAAAGCGCTTTCATTGATCGCGTTTCTCCGTGGATATTTGGCTACACGTTCCCATGGGTGCAGCGCGCATCTATTGGCAACCAGCCCTGGTTGTTTAGAGGCTATATTGCCGAAGGACTGTTTCAATCGGTAGATGATATCAATAATAATGCTGTGCCCGTTGATGGAAATGGAGATCGCAGACCCGCAGAAAATTCCAATAACGGCATCTGGGTAGGGGATGTGAAGTATAAAGATATCAATGACGATGGAAAAATTACCGTTGAAGACGAAACCAATATCGGAAATCCCTGGCCAAAAATTAGTGGCGGGTTTACTAACAGCTTTTCTTACAAAGCGTTTGAACTCAGTATTTTGCTTACTGGTGTGTACGGAAATGATGTGTATAATGCAATAAGGCAGATAAGCATGAACCCTAACAATGTCAATCTTAGTCGAAATTTTTTAAAGGATGCTTTTAATTTTGCCAGATTGTCTGACGATGAAGTGAATCCATCCATCAGCAACTCCGGTACCCATGTGCCTCGTATCTCAAGTTCGGGGGTGTCCACGGCAAATAATCAATCCGTGGTTTCTACAAGGTTTGTAGAGGATGGTTCATATTTGAGAATAAAAAATATATCGTTAACTTATACCCTCCCTGCAAAATATGTAAGTTATACAAAGATTCTCCGAGGAATTAAATGTAACCTCGGTGTGCAGAATCTTTTCACTTTTACCAGGTATAAAGGATACGACCCCGAGATAGGAGCCTATACCGGAGCCGGTGCCAGTGGCTCGAACCAGGCTATTGGTTTGGATTTCGGCCGGTATCCGCTTACAAAAATGTATAATGCTTCAATTAGTGTAAATTTCTAAACTTGCCGACATGACTAATAGATTAACTTTTAAATATATATTGGCAGGCTTGCTCCTGACGGTGCTTTTTTCGGCCTGCAGAAAAGATTTTTTAGAAAAGCCACCTTTAAGTTCGATAACCGATGCAAATTTTTATAAAACGGACAAGCAGGTGATGGCTTCAACCAGCTTATTGTATTCCAAAGTATGGTTCAGTTACAACGACAAAGCCAGCTTTGCATTGGGTGATATAAAAGGGGGCATCATCTACTATCCCTGGGGTGGAGATTTCCGCACCCATGTGTTATTCACTGCCACAGGCGACAACGGACATATCACAGCAGCCTGGAATGCCTTTTTTACAGTGGTAGCTCAGTCGAATCTTTTTCTTTATAATATTCAACGGTATGGCGGAGCTGCAGTATCGGCACCTGTAAAGAAAAGAGCGATAGCTGAAGCACGTTATATGAGAGCGCTGGCTTACCGTTATTTAGTGATGAACTGGGGCCCTGTACCCATCATAGAAAACAACTTTGAAAAGCTGTATGATACCTCCATTACACGGAATACCGTATCCAGTGTCTGGCGCTTTATTACCCGTGAAATGCGAGCAGCTGCAGAAGACCTCCCAGAGGTAAGCCCCGAACCCGGGCGCCTGACAAAATGGTCTGCCGAAGGAATGTTGGCCCGGTTCTATCTGACAAGGGCCGGAGTAGAGGCCAGTGGTCAAACCAGAAATCAACAATTTTTGGATAGCGCAAAGTACTACGCACAAAGGGTGATTACCCAAAGCGACAGGCAACTACTTCCGAATTATGCCGATTTATTTAAGTATCCATACGATAATAACAGAGAATCTTTGTTTGAATTACAGTGGTTATTTACAGGAGGTACCGGCACCTATGGTTTAGGAAATAGTGTGATAGATCAGATTTCGCCAAGCAATGACCTGGCATTAAATAACTGGGGAGGAGGATATAGCGCCACCTGGTGGCTATTAAGCCAGTATGAGGGCATTAAAACAATAGCTGCCGATACCTTGAAGGGTAGAACTTTAGACCAACGCCTAAAAGCAAGTTTTCTGTTGCCGGGCTTTGAATATCCCGAAATTATTGCAAAAGCAACAAACACTGCCTACGTATTTCCTTATACCGTATCAAGCGATGCCAATGCGGTGAATATAAAAAAGTATCTTGTAGGCGTGTCCAACCTTACAGGAAATGTAGCACAGCAGAATTATCCCCAAAATACATATATGCAACGGCTGGCTGAAATGTACCTGATTTTTACAGAGGCTGTAATAGG
>JBDHYK010000011.1:0-31526 GCA_039811305.1 Niabella sp. | reverse complement strand
CGGTAGTTCCCTGGCTTTGCCCCGCATTGTGGCCTGTTTGTTGGAAAATAATCAAAAAGACGACCAAATTCTGTTACCAGGAGTGCTTCAAAGCTATTTTGGCGCGGAAGCAATCAAAAAAATCTGATATGGATCCAAAAACACTAGACCTTATCAAATTGATGAAAAGTCTTCTTTTTCGTTGGCGACGCAGAATCAAATTTTTGTCATAAAATTGTCATGGATTGTTAATTTATATGTATCTTGCCCAATAAACTATTTTAAGAACCGTTTAAAAATTTTTCGAATAATGAAAAAAATCATTGTAGCAGCGTTTTTAGTATCTATCGTGGCAGTTGCCTGTTCGCCCAAAGTAAAGCCTGCAGCCACAGCACCGGCCGAAGCCGCGATGCCTGCCACTCCCAGTAGCCTGGCCGCAGATATTGAGGCGGGCCATACCATCTTCACTACCAATTGTACCAAATGTCATGGTGCAAAAACCAAGTATGTTGACAATCATACCTACGAACAGTCCATTCCAGTGATGACGTCCATGAGTAAAAAAGCAAAACTGTCTCCCGATCAAATAAAACAATTAGCTGCTTACGTATATTCAGCGGCTAAAAAATAGTGCAGTAAACTTTGTAAAGCAACCCCTGTAATAAAATGCAGGGGTTTTTTTAGGCTCATTAAACCTGAAAAACCTATTGTAGTCTAAAAAGCAATAATCTTGTTATTTATGGCAGTTTCCAATCAGGTAAAAAATCAACACCTTCTCTGGCGAGCCGGTTTTGGCCCCGCAGTGGAACAAATAACTGAACTTTCGCAGGTTACGCCGGCTCAATATTTTAAAGCCCTGGTCAAGGCCTCCGATAAGAAACCCGAATACATTAACGTGGTGAATGAGGAACTACAAAATTTGTACGAGGATACAATGGATGCCGGCCGGCGCTCGTCGCTTACAGCTGATATGCGCAGAGACCTGGCGCGCCAGCAGCGGGAAGCAATCAGAGACCTCAATATCTACTGGTTCAAAGAAATGATCACCAGCCGGGCCCAACTGCGCGAGAAGATGGCTTTCTTCTGGCATGGCCATTTTGCCAGCCGCAATCAGAATATTTTTTACAACCAGTTGCTTCTGCATATCTTCAGAGAACATGGCTTAGGGAATTTTGGCACCCTGCTTCGAGAAGTTTCGCACTCAGCCTCCATGCTGTTTTTTTTAAATAATCAGCAAAACAAGAAGGGCCACCCCAATGAAAATTTTGCCCGGGAAGTAATGGAATTGTTCACTTTGGGCAGAGGGAATTATACCGAAACAGACATAAAAGAAGCAGCCCGAGCATTTACCGGGTGGGCAGCCAACGCAAAAGGTGAATTTGTTTTTAGAAAAGGCCAGCACGATAGCGATTCGAAAACCATTTTTTCTAAAACGAGAAATTTCAATGGGGACGATGTATTGGATCTTCTTTTAGATAATCCGCAAACAGCCCGGTTCATTACCCAAAAAATATACCGGTTCTTTGTAAATGATGACGTAGATCCTGCCATTCACGCTAAACTTTCCGACCAGTTTTACAAAAGCAAATACAATATTGGTAAATTGATGGAGACTATTTTTACCAGTGATTGGTTTTACTCCGAAAAGAATATTGGAGCACGCATCAAGTCTCCTGTCGAGCTTTTAGCAGGGATTCAGCGCATGATACCGATGCGATTAGAGAATGACAATGTGTGGATCAACCTCCAACGCATATTAGGCCAACAGTTGCTTTTTCCACCCAATGTTGCCGGTTGGCCGGGAGGAAAAACCTGGATAGACAGCAGCACCCTGATGGCTCGTATGCGGATTCCGCAAATGTTTAACGATAAGGACAGTTTGAACATTGCGCCCAAAGCAGATGATGATCAAATGATGGGTCGTAAAGGCGATGGGGCAGCAGCAATACCAACCGAAAGCGTGAAAAAGAAAACTGCAAAAAAATCAGGCGAGCTGATTAATGCGCAGATGGACTGGCCACAATACGTTTCGAAGTTTGAAAAAGTTAAAAAAGAAGAACTGCTGCCTCAAATCAAACAAGTGCTATTGCAAGTAAAAGCGGCCAACCTGGATTCGCCCGTAAACAGTACGTTAGACGCTTCGTCTCGGGAGGCTTTTATCCGCAGTAGTACCATTCAGTTGATGAGCACTCCCGAATACCAGCTTTGTTAGAACACAATTTTATGTCACTTTTATTAATAGCATCCCATGTTAATTAAGAGAAAAGAATTTCTGCAAATCGGCTCCCTGGCCACAGCCTCATTCATGTTTCCAAAATTTTTAAAAGCATTTGAAGCACAGGCATTAGTACCACCCGGTAATAAAGTAGTGGTGATATTGCAACTGAGTGGCGGAAATGATGGTTTGAATACAGTAATTCCTGTGCGCAATGATATTTACTATAAACTAAGGCCTTCGCTGTCTATCCGAAAAGGGCAGACCGCCGTGCTTACGGATGAAGTGAGCCTGCACCCCGCCTTGACAACCTTTAAAGCATTGTATGACGAAGGCAACCTGGCTATTTTAAACAATGTTGGATACCCCAACCCCGATCGTTCCCATTTTAGGAGTATGGACATCTGGCAATCTGCAAGTCAGAGTAACCAATACTGGAACACTGGTTGGGTAGGGCGGTATTTAGACGCGCAATGCAGCGGATGCGCACATCCCACACAGGCATTGGAGGTGGATGATGTGCTCAGCCTTGCAATGAAAGGAGAAAAGAACAACGCGATTGCCGTGAAAGATCCCCGGAGACTTTTTGGTACGGCAAACGACAAATTTTTCAGAGAGGTTTTAAAAAATCATCCCGCCGATCATGCAGACGAGAAGCCAGTAGAATATCTTTACAAAACATTGGGAGAAACCCTGTCGTCAGCAGATTATATTTTTAAACAAAGCCGCCTGCACCCTACAGGGGCTTCTTATCCGGCTACCGAACTCGGTAATGGCTTAAAAACGATTGCGTCGTTGATTTTTTCTGACATCAACACAAAAGTCTATTATATTTCTCTCGGTAGCTTTGATACACACGTGGGGCAAGATAACCAGCAAACCCGTCTGTTTACTCAATTGGATGAAGCGATCAAAGCATTCACCGGAGACTTGAAGAAAAACGGTCGTATGGATGATGTTTTATTGTTCACTTTCTCGGAGTTTGGAAGAAGAGTGGCGCAGAATGCGAGCAATGGTACCGATCATGGCACAGCCAACAATATGTTTTTAATCAGTGGAGGTTTAAAACAAAAAGGAATTTTGAACGAACTACCCGATTTAACCAATTTAAACGAAGGCGATCTGAGGTACAAAGTAGATTTCAAAAATGTATATGCTACCGTATTACAGAAATGGCTTCAGGCAGATGCCGATGCTATATTAGGTGCTCATTACGATACGCTGAACTTTATATAACAGTTAAAGATCGCCTAATTGCGGGCGGATGATGATTTCTTCCACGCAGGCTGCTGCTGAGAGCTGTGTGGCAGCATAAACCATTTTTGCAATATCGGCTGCTTCCATGATGCGTTGTCTGCTGTTATCAAAATCGCCCCAGGAGTCGGTCATAACTGCACCCGGAAATAGGCTGGTAACTTTAATGCCCAGCGGTTTTAGTTCTTCCCTAAGATTCTTGCTAAAGCCGGCTAATGCATATTTGCTGATGCTGTAGGAGCCTCCGTTGGGATAAGCCTGCAGCGAGGCCACGGAACAAATATTGAAAATATGACCCGCTTTATTGGCTTTCATGGCTGGAAGCAGGCTGCGCGTTACATGGTAGGCACTATGCAGGTTGGTGGCCAACTGAGATTCGAAAACGCCATCTTCTTCCTCACTAATATTGCCGGGTTTAAAAATACCGGTATTATTGATTAGTACACCGGGCTGCCCGTATTGCAGGCACCAGTTTCCAAAGGCTATCGCATTTTCCTTTACCGACAAGTCAAATGATTTGGCGTGAATTTCACATTCATTATAGTACGTATGAAGTTTTTCCATTGCCTTGTACAGGTTGATTTCATTTACAGATGTGAGCAAAAGCTGATGGCCATGCGCCGCAAATATTTCTGCCAGTGCAAATCCAATTCCGCGCGAAGCGCCTGTAATAATAACGTTCATATTCGTTTAAAAATTTTTAAATAGATGCATGCCTGCTTTGTACCGGTTTGCCAAAAAACCGGGTAGCATGGTTATTAAAATCCTCGGTAGTATCGGTAGTGAAAAATTGAAGGGTACCCGTCTTACTGCATTGGCTTTCAATTTCGGGGTGGCGGGTTAAATAATTTGCTAAGCTATTGGCTACGATTTCTCCTTGAGTCAGCAACTTTACTGATGTGGGCAAATACTTTTGTATCACCTGTTGCAGCAAGGGATAATGGGTACAGGCCAGCAACACAACGTCTATATTTTTCCCTTTATCAAATAATTGGTGGATGTGTTTTTGTACAAAATAATCGGCACCGGCATTGTCCAACTCATTATTTTCTACCAAGGGCACCCATATAGGACAGGCTTCCTGATAGACCTGTAAGTGAGGGAAAAACTTTGCTATCTCAATAGGGTAGGATTGGGAGGCCACGGTACCGGATGTAGCCAGCACACCCACCGCTTGGCTGGTTGAAAACTGGCCGATTGTTTCTGTAGTAGGTCGAATCACTCCTAATACTCTGCGATCGGGGGCAATTTTTGGCAAGTCGTTCTGTTGTATGGTTCGCAATGCCTTGGCCGATGCAGTATTGCAGGCTAAAATTACCAAAGAGCAACCCTGTTTAAAAAACCAATTTACACTGTCCAGTGTGTAATGGTAAACCGTTTCAAACGAACGGGTGCCATAGGGGGCACGGGCATTGTCGCCTAAATACAAATAGTCGTATTGTGGTAATGCTTTTACCAGTTCCTTTAAAACGGTTAATCCGCCGTAACCGGAATCAAATACACCAATGGGAGCTTGTTCGTTCATTTGCCAAACTGTAAATACTGCTTCAAATGTAGGGATAAACCGAAACGTTTGTAGCGGTTGTTCAAAATTAATCCATTAAAAAAGCCCCGCGTAACGGGGCTTTACTATTATTTTATGCGAAGATTGCTATTTTTTTGCGGCAGGAGTTTTTGCTGCGGGGGCTGGGGTTGTGGGCGCGGCTGCGGGGGCGGCGCCGGCTGCAGGTACTTTAATGCCTAATTTTGTTGCTACAGGAATGGTGATATCATCGGCATCGGGAACAATTACAAACGCTTCACGTGTAAGCACATACGTATAAGCCTTTTCTTTTGCATAAGCTTTTACGGCTTCCATTACTTTTGCATACAAGGGTTGCAATAGTTGCGATTGCTTTTCCTGATTCAACTGTTGGGCATAGTTTTGCCAGTTGATTAAATGTGCATTTAAATCGGCTAAATCTTTTTCAGCGGTTTCCTTTACGCTTTTTACGGTTTTAGGATCTTTTACAATGCTGTCTTTTCTTTTTTGTTCGTCGGCAAGTTGGGTGTATTCTGCACCAATACTGTCAATCTGGTATTTCCTTAAGGCTTCTTCCAATTGGGGTATCTCAGGCAGAGAATATACGATGGCCTCTACATTTACAGCCGCTACTTTTTGTGCATTTGCAGAAAGGCTTGCGAAAACTCCTGCGCCCAACACGAAGGCAAAGATTTTTAATTGTTTCATTTGCGTTATTAATTAATTAAATAGTCAATGGATGATGAATACTGACCCAAAAGCGTTGCATTTATCTCAACCGCATTTCTTTCAGAATTTCATCGCTTTTATCCAATTTTGGGTCGGCAAAGATAATGGTTTTCCCCTCACTTTTATCCAAAATCAGATCGTACCCATAATTTGTTGTGTATTTCTTGATGGCTTCGTTCAGTTTTTCCTGCAATGGTTTCATCAGCTCAACTCTTTTTTTAAATAACTCGCCCTCAAAGCCGAAGTATTTCTTTTGCAATTCGCGCAATTCTTTTTCTTTATTGTATAAGTCATCTTCTTTTTTTCTGCGGGTACCGTCGGACCACATGGTTTGTTGGGCATCGTACTCCTCGTAAAGATTGTCTAATACGGCCTGTTTGGTGTCAATTTCTTTCTGCCAGTTGGCTGCCGTGGTTTCTATGGTCTTTTGAACCTGTTTATAGTCGGGCATCTTTTCGTAAATATAGCGGGTATCAATTACCGCATAGCGCTGTGCCAATAGTGCTGTTGAAAGCAAAAGACTACTGGCAAGAATAAATAATTGCTTCATAATAAACTTGTTTTTTAGTTAGATGCAAGAAATAACAAAAAGGTTTACAGGGGCTCAAAACCTAACATAAAGGTAAACCTGCCGGCGTCTTTCAGACCGCCGCCGGGTCGCAACCTGTCAATACCGATACCATAATCAAATCCAAGCAAGCCAAACATGGGTAAATAAAACCGCATACCCAAACCTGCGCTGCGACGAAGTTTGAAGGGGTTATACTCTTTAAAATCGTGCCAGCCATTGGCAGCTTCAAAAAATGCCAGCCCGTAAATAGTACTGCTGGGGTTGGTTACCAATGGATAGCGCAGTTCTGCCTGATATTTATTGAAGATGGTAAATAAATTGCTGGTGTTGTAACCGCTATTATCGGGGTTCACTCTTGGATCCGAACTGTTATACACCGGGTAGCCTCTGTGTGCTACAATGTCGAAACCGGTTAATGCGTAGGTATTGCTCATGCCAGCATCGCCCAATTGGAAGCGCTCGAAGGGGGAGTATCCTAAATCCTGGTTGTACTTACCCATAAACCCATACTTAGCGGCTAATTTCAGCACAAACTGGCGGTTTTTATCGGTACCTCTGGCACGGCCTAACGGAACATACCATTGGGCATCAAACCTCCATTTGTGATATTCTACTGTTTTATATTGGTCTTCGGGGTTATAGCCGGTTTTCAACAGGGAATAGGGTGGGGTAAACTGTACACTGGCAGCAAGATCGCTACCACTGCGTGGGAAAATGGGATCGAATACCGAGCTACGCTGCAACCCTACTTTAAAGCTGAAGTTGTTGGACGCCATAGAGTTAAGAGGTAATCCGTAATAACTTCCCATATTCTTTACATCGTATTTTGCATAAGCTAAGGTGAGGCCTAAGGTAAAATAGTCATCAGGCCATTTCAGTTGTTTGCCAAAACCTACGCTGATGCTGTTCACTTTTAAATACATGGAATCTATGATACCGATCCGGCGGTTGCGGCTACTGCCGATTGAATAGAAATCGCTGTAATCGCCCTGATGAATTTTGGTATTATTATACCCTAAGGAAAGCGAATTGCGCTTTTTGCCACCTAACCAAGGCTCGGTAAAGGAAAAATTATAGGAGCGGTACATTTTTCCATTGGATTGTACCCTTAGGCTTAACTTTTGGCCATCACCCACGGGAAGGGGATCCCAGGCTGTTTTTCTCCATATATTTTTTATTGAAAAGTTGTTGAAGGTAACACCCAATGTACCCGTAAGCCCAATACCACCGCCCCAGCCCGCGGAAAGTTCCAACTGATCGGATGATTTTTCCTTAAGTTTCCAGTTGATGTCCACGGTTCCATCTGCCTGGTTGGGTACAGGTTGGGGCGCAATGGACTCCTGTTCAAAATAGTTCAGGGCGTTCAATTCCCGAATCGAACGCATGATATCGGAGCGGCTGAACAACTCTCCGGGTAATGTACGAAGTTCCCGCCGGATCACGTGGTCTTTGGTTCGGTCGTTACCTAAAATGGTTACGTTTTTAATTCGTGCCTGCGGACCTTCAATAATTCTGATTTCGTGGTCAATGGTATCGTTATAAATCGCTGTTTCTACCGGAATTACCTGAAAAAAGAGGTATCCTCCGTCTTGATAAGCGGTTGTAAGGTCGCCCCCATCCTGGCTGGGTTCAATGCCCAGTTTTTTATGCAGCACACTGGCGTCATACACATCTCCTGTGTGTACGTTCAGAATTAAGTTTAGAACCGAGTCTGAAAATTTGGAATTGCCTTTCCAGGTAATATTGCCAAAATAGTATTTATGTCCTTCTTTCACCTCCAGATCCACATACATTTTATCTTTATAAATTACCTGTGTGTCTCTCAGAATCTGTGCATCTCGGTATCCTTTTGAGTTGAAATACTTGAGTACTTTTTCTTTGTCTTCTAAGTATTTCTTTTGGTTGAACTTGGCCGCGGCAAAAATATTGGGTCGTAAGTAGGGGTTCAGCACCTCAAGCGATTTGCTCCCATAAAGTGGGCCGTAATCCTGCATATATTCCTGAAAGGTATAGCGGGGAACCGGGCCGTAAATGCTTTGATAATCAGAGGCGTATAATGAAAACCGGGGCATTTCTTTTGTGCCCTTCATTTGCTTTTTCAGCTTGGTGGCAGACACATTTTCATTTCCGAAGAAATTGATCCCATCAATTTTTACCTTTTTACCTTTATGAACCCTAATAATCAGTGTATTGGAATTGGGATAGAGAGGATCCGGCTTTTCTATCAGGGTTACCTCTACATTGTGAAACCCTTTTTCGGCGTAGTAATTTGTAACCACCTCTTTTGCGTTTCTGCGCGTATTTTCAGAGATGATCGCCTGTTTTTGAAGCCCTATTTTTGGAGTTAGCTCATCGGCTTCGGTTTTTCGCACCCCTTCGTACTTAAAATTACCCAGCCGGGGCCGTTCGGTTACGTTTAGTTCGATGCTTACAAAGTTGCCATCCACTTTTGTTACATATACTTTTGCGTCGGCAAAAAGCTTTTGTTTCCATAAATTATTGATAGACCTGGCAAAAATGTCGCTACCCGGGTACACAAAACTCTGTCCTTTGTGCAAGCCGGATACGGAAACAACGATGTTCGAATCTAAATTAGTGGCTCCCTTTACGGTAATCTCTGCAATAACGTATTCTTTGGGTTGCCGGGAGTTGACCCATTCCATTAATCGGGGATCTACTGAAGTGGTAGGAACCGTATCCGTTTGCGCAAAAGCAGTTTGCACTGCTATTACGAAAACAAGTAAAGCACTCACCCTGGTTAAAAAAGATTGCATATACGGTTTATATCAGTAATCAATTTTTGTTCTTGCAAAGCAGGAAAGTTGTATTTTTTTTCAATTCTTTAGGCTTTCATACCTGTTGCGGCGGCAAATTAACGGTAAAATTTGGAAACTCTATGTTAAAATGAAGCAGTATTTTACAGCAATTAGGGCTTTGCACAGCTACAGCCACTTTTTATTGTACCTGATCGGAGGTTTTGCCAAAGCGGCGTTCGCGGTTTTGGTAGTCTTTAATTGCATCTGTCAGGTTCTTTTTTCTGAAATCGGGCCAGCGTACTTCGCTAAAATACAACTCGGCATAAGCCAGCTCGTATAACAAAAAATTACTGATGCGATATTCGCCTCCTGTTCTTATCATCAGTTCCGGATCGGGAAAATGGGCGGTAGAAAGATAGGTTTTAAGAAGGTTGCCATCAATGGTTTCCAAAGATTGGGTTCCTTTTTTCACTTCTTCTGCAATGAGTTTGGCTGCGTTTCCCAAATCCCAGCGACCACTATAGCTAAGTGCCATAATCAAATTCAGACCCGTATTTTGTTTTGTTAGTTCTAATGCTTCGGAGAGTTCTTCTTTTGCGGCAGCAGGGAGCAGTTCGATGTTCCCAATTACGTGCAGGCGGATATTGTTTTTATGCAGCCGTTCGGCTTCTTTTTTTATTGTTGAAACCAACAGCTCCATAAGGCCGCTTACCTCCTCCTGGGGACGATCCCAGTTTTCTGTGCTGAATGCGTATAAGGTAAGGTATTCAACTCCTATCTCGGCACAGCCTTCTACCACATCCCGAACACTTTCTACGCCGTGGTAATGGCCAAAAAGGCGATCCTCGCCCTGTTCCTGTGCCCAGCGCCCGTTTCCGTCCATAATAATCGCAATATGCACGGGCAGGCGGGTAGTATCTATTTGACTGCTTATTTCTGACATGGAAGCTGCAAAATTATGGCAAAAACGGGTTTAGTACATCGCGGCTTTTTGCGGTTGGGATTTTTTTATAAATTCTCGGATGTGATCGGTGCTGATTTTTAAGTCGTCTTTTCGTAAATACATCATGTGGCCACTGCGGTAGCCCTCCCATTGCATCCGGTCTTTCAGCCTGCCGGAGGGATCCATTTGCCAGAGATTGTATTTGGCATTGAAATAATCGCAGGCGCCGTCATAATAGCCGGATTGTACCAAAAGATGTAGAAAAGGATTGATTGCCATTGCCTTACGAAGGTTTTCACCGGTTTGGTCGTTGGTATTATCCCAGGGATATACATTCCCAAACATGTTATAAGGGTAGTCGGTTTTATAATTCAAAGCATCACGGAGGTACATATTTATCGGCGGCGTAAATGCGTGCAGCCAAGAGGTAAGTTCGGCATTAAAATCGGGTCGTTCTCCGCCGTCTTTTTTATCAATCCCTTTGTAACGGCTGTCGAGGCGGCCAATGGTAAATCCCTGGTCGCGAAGCAGTTCTTTCCAAAAAAGGCCAAGAGGTACATCAAGATTATTTTGTAACACCAATGCTTCTGGCAAACCCGAATACCGTGCCATTTGAGCAGCCATTGCTTTGCGGGCAGCATCGTTCAACTGGCTTCCTTTGTTGAGCGCCGGCAACAGCTGGTTGATTGTAAAATCTTCCACTTCGGGCAGCAGCGCGGTTAAATCTTTTTGTTGTAAGGCTGCAGGTAATTTTTTGTGGTACCAGGCGGTAGCAGCATAGTAAGGCAAACGCAGCGCAGCATCGGTAGCCGTGCCGCGTACAATTCCGAGTGTGGTGGGAGACACCAAAATCACTCCGTTTAAGTAGATCCAATGCGCCTGTTGCAATTCCAAAGCCAGCCCCGAAACCCTTGTAGTACCATAACTTTCTCCAATCAGGTACTTAGGAGACGCCCATCGTTCATAACGAGTAATAAAACTGGTGATCCAGCCTGCCAAATAATTGATATCTGCGTTGACGCCAAAAAAACGCGAGCGGGGAGTTTCTTTGCTTACGATTCTGGAATAACCCGTATTTACCGGATCTACAAACACAATATCCGCAACGTCTAAAATGGAATTAGGATTGTCTTTGTACCCATAGGGCTGCACAGGATATCCTTCTTCATCAATATTCAGAACCACCGGACCCGTATAGCCAATGTGCATCCACACAGATGCCGTACCGGGGCCTCCGTTAAATGAAATTACTAAAGGTCTTCGACTTTTATCTTTAATGTCGCTTCTTTCGTAATAGGTAAAAAACAGGCCGGCAAGGGCTTTTCCGTCGTCGTCCCAATAGGGAAGGGTGCCCGCAATGGCTTTATACGGTACTGCCTGC
The DNA here is from genome assembly GCA_039811305.1 of Niabella sp. Classification (GTDB taxonomy): domain Bacteria; phylum Bacteroidota; class Bacteroidia; order Chitinophagales; family Chitinophagaceae; genus Niabella. Next base: position 20,176 of record JBDHYK010000011.1, on the reverse strand, counting down.
CCTTTAATCGTTACCGTGTGCTGGGTGCTAACCGTTGCATCGGGGTTAAAATTTAAATCGGCATCTGTCTTTTTTTCTGCTTTAACCGGCGTAGTGGCTACAGCACTACCGGCAGTGGCTGCAGGTCGGGTTTGTGGCAAGGGTTGCGCGATTCCGTAAGCAGAAGCAACTCCAAGCAAAAGTAGAAAACTTAGTTTTTTCGTCATCCGGATTGGTTTATTTTTTTTAAATGGATTATTTAAGAACTCCCAGTTCTTTACCAATTTTTGTGAAGGCGGCAATCGCCTTGTCTAAATGATGTTGCTCATGTGCAGCGCTCAGTTGCACCCGAATACGTGCCTGGCCTTTAGGAACCACGGGGAAGAAGAAACCAATTACATAAACACCCTCGTCTAATAGTTTAGAAGCAAAATCGGCAGCTAACACCGCGTCGTACAGCATAATCGGTACAATGGGGTGGTCGCCGGGCTTAATATCAAAACCAGCGGCCGTCATGTTTTCACGAAAATATTGAGTGTTGAATTCCAGTTTATCTCTTAAATGGGTTGAAGCAGAAAGCATATCCAGCACGGCTATGGAACCACCCACAATAGAGGGAGCCAGGGTATTGCTAAACAAATACGGCCTGGATTTTTGACGCAGCATATCAATTATCTCTTTACGCCCAGAGGTGAATCCTCCCGAGGCGCCCCCTAAGGCCTTTCCTAAAGTACCCGTGATAATGTCAATTTTGCCCATTACTCCCCTATATTCATGCGTTCCACGCCCGGTTTTGCCTAAAAAACCCGAGGAGTGGCACTCGTCAATCATGATCACAGCGTTATGTTTTTCGGCTAATGCCACAATTTTATCCAACTGGGCAATGGTTCCATCCATACTAAAGGATCCATCGGTTACGATGATCCGGCTGCGGCATTCTTTAGCCTCGGTTAGTTTTGCTTCCAGATCATCCATATTATTATGCTCATAGCGAAAGCGTTGTGCTTTGCAAAGCCTTACCCCATCAATAATGCTGGCGTGGTTGAGCGCATCGGAAATGATCGCATCCTGATCATTAAACAAAGGTTCAAAAACTCCACCATTTGCATCGAAGGCGGCCGCATATAAAATGGTATCTTCCGTGCCCAGAAATTCGGATATTTTTCTTTCTAATTCTTTGTGAATATCCTGGGTTCCGCAAATAAAGCGCACACTGCTCATGCCATAGCCCCGTTCATCAATCGTTTTGTGCGCAGCCCGGATTACGTCGGGATGCGATGAAAGGCCCAGGTAGTTATTGGCACAAAAGTTTAAAACGGTTTTGCCATTTACTGTAATTTCGGCGCCTTGTGGGCTTTCGATGATCCGCTCAGTTTTATACAGCCCGGATGTTTTGATTTCTTCAACTTCCCGGCCAATGCGTTGGGTAAAATTTTCGTTCATAACAATAATTTAAGGTTAAAAATTGGCACAAAGATACATGTAAAAGAAGATGTTTTATACTTGTCCGGAACTTCAAAAATGTCAGGCTTTGTAATTTGGGGAGGTGCCCGCATTGTGCTAAAGACAGCTCGATCCATCGAACCCGTGTCAAAAATAAAAACATAAACTGCCCCTACAACTGCGGAGGTCATATATTAAGTTTGATAATCGTAGCAAAAACGGTTATTGAAAACAATGTTTGCGTCCGTGGATGTTTTTAGCCGACCTACTGGAACCCTCTTTCAATGCCTTTATAAAAAAGTATTGGAGCCCTGTACAATTATTCAGCGATTTGCCTTTGGATATTCATCCCACAAAAGATGCCATAACCGCCTACTATATTATTGTACACGTTAACGGGCTCCACAAAGGGGTTGCCGTAATTGTCGTCTATCCTAAACTTAGCGTTCAGGTATTGAAAAGCCGGTTGGCTCAATGCAGCCACTTCTACCACATTCTTAAAAGACCCGTTAAAACCTGTCAGCAGGGTTATCATTATTTTTTTCCCATTAAACAGATCGTCCGAAAAGAAAGCCTGTTTCTTTGCCGTATTTCCAAAAAGGTTCAGCAGGTTATTTTCAGCAAAAAGGCCTTGAGCAGTAAAAGCGCCAGGGTAGGGGCTTATTTTGCCATTGGGCTGACCTGGGAACAACCTGACACGATAAAAATTCTTACGATCAAATGGATCATTTATTTCAAGGATAATCCGAATGAACTCACCATCATTTAAGGATACCTTATCTGTTTTTACAACGCTGAAACTGGTATTTTCAGGAATTACGTCTTCGGCTACAACCGTGGCTAACCCCGGAGAGGAGGCTTTAATGGAATATTTTTTCTGCTTTTTAAATAAGTGGGCAGATATGTAGTATTTCGTTCCAAAAATAAATTTTGGCTGAAGTTTTTCGATAAATACCCCGTCCTCGTAAACTTCGGCATCAACGGTTTTAAGCTCCCTGGCATTGGTTGAATCATAAGAAGTGGTTCTACCATCGTCTTCCGGGGGTAAGCTACGGGTGATCCTTGCTATAAGCATACTATCGCTTTTCATGACCGCATTGACAACGATCTTATCTCCGCTATACGGCAATTTCATGTCTATACTCCGTTCGCAACTGTATATAATGATGGGTAACGCTATGGACAACAGGTACAATTTTATTTTCATGGTCTTTAAAATTTAATACGATAAGAGATGCTGGGTACAAAGGGAAGTATGCTGACACCTTTTAAGCCCCTGTTATTTTTAAATTCGGAATCTAAATAATAGTAGAAAGGGTTTTTTCGGTTATAAACGTTATAGGCCCCCAGGTTCCAGCTCCGCTCGCCATATTTTTTTTGTTTTTTCCACGTAATACCAGCATCCAGGCGGTGATAGTTTAGTAACCGGAAGGTGTTTCTGCTTTGATAATTGAATAGGAGGTTGTAGGGAAATTCATAGGGAATCTCAAAGGGGGACTGCCCATTGGTGCTTTCATATTGCGCAGTAGGGAGCGTAAACGGTGTTCCTGTTTGAAATTGCCAGGAGGCCGATACCTCCAGGTTCTGGTTAAATTGATGAAGCGCTACTATTACAAAAGTATGCCTTCGATCAAACTTGAAATAGAACTCCTTTCCGGAATTAATGGTTGGGAACTTTCGGGTGCTTTTACTAAGCGTGTATCCTACCCATCCAGTGGTTTTCCCAAATTCTTTTTTTAGCAATAGTTCCATCCCCATTGATTTTCCTTTACCAGCTTCCACCTTGTTGTCCCACTTTTCGATGGCAGAATTTAAATATCCTGCACCATCAAGGTATTCAATAACCCCATTCATTTTTTTCAAATATCCTTCTAAAGATATTTCTATTTTTTCGTTGTACATGGTTTTTGTTAGCCCTATGGCCCATTGTTCCGATAGCATGGGTTTTACCTTGTCTGTTGAGGGTACCCAAAGATCAGTGGGCAGTGTGGTGGCATTGTTGGTGAGGAAATGGATATACTGCGCCATTTTATTATAGGAGGCTTTCAACACGATATTGATTGGCAATATATAGCGCAACCCTATCCTGGGTTGAACACTGGAATACCATTTGGTTTCTGGGGCGAACGCACTTACATGTATGCCCGCATTTATCCTCAACTTGTTGGAAAATGACCAACTGTCTTCTGCATAAACCGATAGTTCTGGAGAGCGTTGTATTTGAGCATTATAGATACTGTCAACATGTGGGGCTTTGGTTTCCCCCGCCCTAAGCGTTAAAGAGGAAGGGCGAAATTGATGAAAAATGGCGGCGTAACCGAATTTGACATCGTGCCCCGGGGGTGGGGCGATAATCAAAGTCTGTTCTGATGCCCACATCGTTAATGCCCGAAAAATAGTTTGCACGGGCTTCCGTATTTAGGTCCTTCACCTGATCTTGATAGCCCAGGTCGCTCCTAAACTTGTAGGCAGTATAATTCAACAATGTATGGGCAAAAAGCCTATTGCTGAAAACGTGGTCCCATTGAAGGGTGCCAATGGTATTTCCCCATTTTATTTTTGTGGAATTGAACAGTATAGAAGTATCGGTTTCGGATTTATTGGCAACATGAAAAACATCTTGTCCTGAAAAAAAGCTTGCAAAAATCCGGTCCTTTGGTGAAAATATATGGTGCAATTTTGCGTTGACATCGTAAAAATAGGTTGAAAAGTTCTGTAATTTATCAGAAGACAGCTTCAGCACAGCGCCGGCAATTAAATCGGGATAGGTCCGTCTGGCAGAAAAAAGAAAAGAGGTTTTATCTTTTTTTAAGGGGCCTTCCAATGTTATGTTAGACAGTAAAAACCCGATATTCCCTTCTCCGTGAAATTCCTTCATATTACCATCTTTCATTACAAGGTCCACCACGGAAGATAGCCTGCCTCCAAACCTTGCTGGGAAACCCCCTTTATATACCTCCACATTTTTGAGGGCATTGCTGTTGAAGGTTGAAAAAATCCCTAAAAAATGGGAAGGGTTGTAAATTTGTGTGCCATCTAATAAAATGAGGTTTTGTTCGGGGCCGCCACCCCTTACCAAAATATCGCTTGATATTTCGATGCCCCGCGTTACGCCCGGAAAAAGCTGTAGGGCTTTTAATACATCCGGCTCGCCCAAAAACCGGGGCAACTTTTTAATGACTTGGGGCGACAAAGAAATTTGGCCTGAATAGGCATCATTGCCGACCCCTGCTCCAGGGTAAGTTTTTACCATCACTTCTTCCATCTTGGTATCGGCAAGTAGTTTAATAACCACCTGTTTGTTCCCGTCTAAATGGAGATCGCAGGAGCCGGGCATATAACCAGCATGGCTGATTAAGAGCCGGATTGTTTTTTGAGGGGATGAAATCGTAAAAAAGCCTGAGTTATTAGTGGTGGTTCCGTTGCGATTGCTTTCTATAAGAATGCTGGCCCCCGGAAGTTTTTCCCCGCTCAGTGAATCCTCAACATAGCCATAAACAGAAAAATTGTTTTGAGAAAACACCAGCAAAGGAAGTATTGAGAAAATGCTAAAAATTATTTTTAAGCTGCTTGTTGCCATATTATTCTATATTATATTCAAACTCGCTGAATGTTAAAAAGATTGGTTGTTTAGTCGAAGTTTGGAATATTATTTTTCTCAGATACCTGAGCACCTCCCAAAAGAATTTGCAGTTTGCATTTCTGGGTACACCTATGTTAATAGCTGATCCCCAGGCAAACCCAGCAACTACGGGGCTGGACAGTATGGGGCTAAAAATGGCAAAATCATTCTCATGTTTGAATAGTTGTAAGGTTAAACAATTACGCTCATATCATACAGTCGGTTGTGGGTACTCAATGTCGTTATGGGTACGAAGTTATATTTTCCCTTCCACACAACCAAACCAGTTAGATACTCCAAGGGGGCAATGGGTCTCAAACCCGAAAGTTGCCAATTTAGGAGGGGGTGTAAAAAACGGTATCTAAGTTGCTTAGCCAAATTCGACGAACCATGGGTGAAAATTTTTATTGCACTTGCTTTTAATAAATACGTAATTTTTCTTACCTTTGCCATCCTTTCACAATAGCAGGGGTGGTGCTCTGCTATAAACAATTGGAAATCAGCATGTTCTCCCATGCGCATTTTAAAATGCAATAAAAATTAGATATTATGAAACGTACATTTCAACCACATAACCGCCGCAGAAAAACGGTTCATGGCTTTCGTAAGCGCATGCAAACCGCCAATGGACGTTCGGTTTTGGCCAGCCGCCGCGCCAAAGGCCGCAAAAAACTTACGGTTTCTGACGAGCGGAAATTGAAATAGTCAATAGACTTCACCTCATTTTTTAAGGGTATTGAACGGATTTTCAATACCTTTTTTATATGCCCTTATTTTCGTTTACTGGCCTGGTACTTGGCATAAACAATTTCACTCATGGTTTTGCCTTGTACTTTACTTTCTAACCAGGAAATAATGTCTAAGTAGGCTAAGGCACGGGTTTCGAAACGATTACCTTCCAGATGTTGGATTTTTTCAAGAAGTTTTGCAAATTCAGGTTTGAGTTGGTTTCGCTGAAATTTGAATGAATTGCGGAAAAAACGGAACATTTCCTGCTCAATCACGGTTAGGTTTTTCATTTTAGACATGTACCGATATACCGATCGGGTGAGGTAGTCCATCAAATCGTGGTTGCCCAGTTCATAGTGTGCCAGTAAATGTACCAATCGGGCATAGCATTGCAAGTCGGTTCGCAGTTCCGATGAGTCGTTAATTATTTTTTGTAAATAATCAATACAGGTACTAAAGTCTCCCGATCCAAAATACAAAATTGCGATCTTGTAATTCAGTACCATAATACGATGCTTATCTAAAAAGATAGCATATTCCTCAAGTTTTTCTTCAATATAGGGCACTTCAGACAGGCCTTGTTTAAAAAGCCCGGTCATGCTAAAGTAATTGATTTTAGCTCCCGCTATGTAGATGAACGACTGTACGGTAAAGTTTTCATTTTGCTGCACCCTTTTGGTTTGGGCAAACTCTTCAAATTCCATCAAATCCTCCTCGTGTTGCCTGTAATTGCGCAAATCGAAATGTGCGTTCAGCAGGTTGTGGTATCCTTTTATAAAATGGCCGGTTTCAACCCGCTGCATATTGGGTTTTTCTTTAAAAAGCGCTACCCATTTGTGTGAGTAGCGGTAATACATCAGAAAGTCTTGCCGAATAAATGCATACCAGGTATAGCTTTGATAATAATACAAGCGTTCAAAAAAACCTTTCCGTCTGCCTGCACTGGAAGGGAGGTTTTGTTTCAAATATTTTTTTACTTTTTCTTCTTCGGCTTCGTTTCGGGCGTGGCCATTCGCTATAAAAAAACCATACATCTGCAGCGATAGGTTCGACAGACGGGTGATAACGTCTAACTGTGTATTAGTTTCATTGGATTGTTCGGCTAATTCGTCAATTCGTGTTAAAAACGTATCGGTAACGTTCAAAGCCTCAATTCTTTTTTCTAACGACAATAGTTGAGGCAAAAAGAAGTATTTCTGGTTCAGTTTTGCCAGTTCCTTGGCTCGGTCTATCATTCGCAGACTTTGAAAGAAAAGGCCTTTTTTATATAAGATATGTGCCGAGTCGAACATTTCATTCAACTGTAAATCCAGGCTGTCGCTACTTTTTAGCAAACGCAGGCTGGCCAATAGCTCTTTGTAAAGGTGTGATTTTAAATTAGATAGCTGTGGTTTAGTAACATCTTTCAGCCGCCTGAGCAGCACCCTTTCGTCATAAGGCATCATTTTGTCTATTGCATCAAAAAGCTTGATGATTTTCAGATCTTCGTTTCCCGAGCTTCTTTTTATGTATAGTTTGAAATGCCTTTTTTCCGATTTCTCGAGCGATTGTATTAGTTGAAATAATATATCGTTTGTTTTATTGGACATACCTTACAAAAATATAGTGTTTAGGAAATAGAATGAAATATTATTTGGCCATAATAGAAGAGAAACGCTAAAATGTAATGATATCAGTAGTTTTTAACTTTTTATAACAGGTTTGACATAACAGATTTAGCAAATATTTATTAGTTTATTATAAAAATTGGCCTTATTTTTGTTGTATAAAAAATAGATAGCAAGTATATAGTTATCAAAAACAAATCGAATAGAAGATTTTTTCATATGGCAAGCAATCGTTAGAGGTCAGTCCGTTTCTACGGAAGGACCTTTTTTCTTTTACGCTACTATTCACAAAATAATTTTGCCTTAGGTTCACTAAAACCAGTTTGTTTTGGATGCATCTGTTTCAAATTGGTTTACACGATTGTAAGGTGTAACAAGAGTGATTTATATCTCAAAAAAATTTGTTTTCTGAATACTATCAATCAATTTTTGGCAAAACACCCCATGCAGCCAGAGAAATTTTTGTTTTGAGCAACTCAATCAAACACGAAATACCCAAAAATTATCAGTTATTTTTAAGAAAAAGAAGTCTTTTGATATTGGAAAAAACTATTGGATGTGATAGGGAATACCCGTGCAGAGCTACTGCCAGTAATAGTTTTAACGGTTTTATAACCAGTTAGGTATCCCCGATTTGTAAAAACATTGGTTTGGAAACCCTGTTTGCTGCACCGTATCTTTGTGAAACAATTACCGGATGAAGTTCAGGTAAGGCGCAGAGAAAGAAAAGTGAGACAAAAGCTGTAGGCAGCACAAAATCGTATCAAGATTTTTTCATATGGCAAGCAATCGTTAGAGGTCGGTCCGTTTCTACGGAAAGACCTTTTTTCGTTTTAGGATCTTCAAACTGACAATTCCGCACAATTTTTTGGTTCCGAACCGTTCTACACAGCCGAGGTGGGTCTTATCTGTTGGTTGAGCCCGTTGGTTTCAGTAAAAAGCCTGGGTTTCTCAAACCGACTTTTGAATGGGTGTAAAAATAGTAGCAAGTCTTACAGAAAAAGCAGTTTTTCGGTCTTTTTCAATCTTTTTCAAGTGTTAAAAATTAATTGGATACCATAGAGAAAATATGTTGTAATATACACAGAATCAATAATATAGATTGGTTTCGTTTTGATTAGAAATAACAGATTCGAAAGAATATTGGTTTGGAAACCCTGTTCGCTGCACCGTATCTTTGTGAAACAATTACCGGGTGAAGTTCAGGTAAGGCGCAGAGAAAGAAAAGTGAGACAAAAGCTGTAGGCAGCACAAAATCGTATCAAGATTTTTTCATATGGCAAGCAATCGTTAGAGGTCGGTCCGTTTCTACGGAAAGACCTTTTTTCGTTTTAGACCTTTGAACCGAGTACCTATCGAAAAACAACTTTACACGATTTGTATTTCTTAGATTTAGTCTGGTGAGCAACCGTCATTTTGTTTATAGAAATAAACTGTTGAAAGTGCTCTTGTAAGGTGCTCGTCCAATTAATCAAGCACCAAAGACTCCTACCCAGCAGACTACAAATTCCATCATTGTTTACCATTTGTTCTACCAGTTTGCCTATAAAACCGAACTGTTTTTGAGGAACTGAGTTCAACTTAAGTCACCTTTCTTCTGAAGACGATTATGCGGTATTTGATCTTAAGAATAATTGATTGTCAAAGAACAAAACTCGAAAAAACCTTTAAGCTAATATTACAAAATCATCTTTGAAAAGAGACTGAGGGGAGTATTAGGCAGTCTTCTTTTTTTTCAAAGACCAAAAGTTTGTCTTTCATAATTTCCTCACCTATTTAAGGGATCCTTTATCCTTCAGTATTCGGCTACCTTTGTTATTACAAGACATGATTATTCTAAATGTTACGATTACGAAAGAGTTACTCTTTAAAGCTGTCATTATTCAATTATTTTATCGTTCTTCTAAAAATAAAGATAGGAGACCCAATAATCCTAATTTAAAAATTATGAAAACAGTAGCCTCCTTTGCCTCTTCATTTTTTATTGAGGCTCAAAACAATCTTTGGGCTTGTGGTAATAATTCTAAAAACCAATTAGCCTATTCTACCGCATCTTCCCAATACTTACCCATTAAGGTTTTAGACAATGTCACAAAAGTAGCCTCTGGCGAATACCATACCTTAATTTTAAAAATTGATAATACACTTTGGGTGGTGGGCGACAATGGGAATGGACAACTGGGAACAGGAAACACTTCGTCTATTAACCAGGCTCAAAAATTAGCCGATAACATTATAGAAATAGCCACTGGGAAAGACTATAGCTTTTTCATAAAAAGTGATAATACACTCTGGGCTATGGGCAACAACACCTTTGGTCAATTGGGCAATGGCAATACCGACAAACAACTTTCTCCCGTAAAAATAATGGAAGATGTAAAAGCAGCAGAAGCAGCTACAGCACATACATCTATTTTAAAAACAGATGGCACACTTTGGACTTGTGGCAGAAATTCTTCTTATGAATTAGGAGACGGAACAGATGCGAATAAATCCAATCCGGTAAAGATTGCAACAAATGTGGAGCAAATGAGTTTGGGAAATCAGTTTTCTTTGTTTTTAAAATCAAATGGCAGCCTTTGGGGAGTTGGTTTTGATGGAGCCGGACAATTAGGAGATAACAGCGTTTATACGGTACACAATCCTAAGCAAATATTATCAGATGTAAAATCGGTAAGTGCCGGTTATGGGTTTAGTATGGCCTTAAAAAATGACGGAACTGTTTGGGTAGCAGGTATCAATGAAGCTGGTCAATTAGGTACAGGAGATAATATCAATAAAGGTATATTTCACCAGGTAGCCGAAAAGGTAACTCAAATTAGTGCGGGAAGCTATCATACTTTAATTATTAAAAACGATGGTTCTGTTTGGACTAGTGGCAGTAATGGTTCCGGTCAATTAGGGACAGGAAAAGGAATAAGCGATAGAAACACTTTTCAACAAGTGAGATTTTAAATTAAATTATAGAATTTTTATAAATAAACAAAACCTCCATCAGTAAAATATGAAACCATTAATTTTCCTTCTCATAGCACTTTCTTTAACCACCAGTTGTCAATCGGGAACTAAAAAATCTGAAACAGGACCTGTAAAGGAAGCTGCACAAGTTGTTCCAACAGAAAATGACAGTCTTGCCATTCGTCAGGCTTTTGAAAAATTAAAAACCAATCCTCAATTTTTGAAAGAAATGGGTTTGGCGGAAGAAAAAGGATTTCATTGGAATGACAACTTAGATATAAAAACTATCCGTGGAGATTTGGATGGCGATGGCAGTGTAGATGCTTTGTTGCCTTTTACCATTGAAGGTCGTGGTGGCGGTGGCAATAATGCCGATTTTAATTATGTAGCACTGCTCAACAAAAACAATGCTTGGGAAAATGGCGGAACAATGAATGCTTCTGTTTTTGTAGAAGCCAATTATTTTACCGCTCAAAAAATTGAAAATGGAATTATTTATGGCAATTGGCAAGGCAATCTAAATGATGAAAAACCTTATCAAGCAGCATTTGTACTTAAAAACAAAGAATTTATTCCTATTGAGGAGGAACTACATAGCCAGCAAGAGGAACAAGGTAATAAAATAAATTTATACAGTATTTACACCAAAGATTATCAAAGTATCCCTTTAAAATCTTCTTTGAAGGACTATGAAAAATTGTTGGGTAAAGGCAAAATTTCTACTCCAGAAGAACAACCAGATTGTGGCACTTATTGGGACGAAGGTATAACGAGGTATTTAGACTATCCCAATTTTCATTTTGAGTTGAACGACAAAAATGAAGCCGGATGGATGGCTATACTTTTAAGAGGAAGTGGTTTGACACTTTATACCGACCATGGCACTCTCTCAGAAAATACTACAGCTAAAGAGTTGAGAGCCATCTTTAAAAACCCGGATAGTTGGGATATTGAAAAAGACGGAACGAGTATTTTAACCTTAATGCTTGGAGATAGCGATGATTTGGTGCGATTCTATTTTTCAAAAAACGGAAAATTAGAGAAAGTCATTCATGTTATTCAATGTTGATTTATAAAACCTAAGTAAGTAAAATTAATTTATACAATTTTGGATACTGTAAATATGAAACCACATAGGTACATAGCATTATAATGCTAAAAAGGACGGCATAATAGCACATCAGGTCTATTCCGTCAAATGCGGAAACTATGTAAATCTTAAAACCCATATTTTCTATGTCCCTATGTGGTTAAAAAAATAAAAATTATGAATTAAAAACCACATAAACACATTGCTTATGATAATGAAAAGAAATATGCTACTCGTTTTTGTATTGATAACTACAATTTCTTGTTTTGGGCAAACTCCAAGTTCCAAACAAGTTTCTTTAGAAGGAAAGGAAAATAACAATCAAGCTTTCCAATCGTTGAATCATCAGGAGAAAATTAATTTCATTATCCATCAAAAAATGGAAAAAGGTTGGCGTTTAGAGAAATTGGGCGATTTTATAACCCATCCCGATGATTTAGAGTACATCAACAACATCCAAAAAACCGCTAAGAACTATCCTTTTACGGTTTTTGGCGATTTTGATTATGATGGCACAGAAGATGTCGCCTTGAAAGTAACTCGAAATGGAGAATCAAAATTAGCAATTTATAACTCAAAAAAAGATGAGCTATTTTGGTGGAATGAAAATGTAGTACGAGCGGTTATTTCAAAAACTTCCTCCGGTGAAATATATTCTTTCGACAGAAAAAAGAAAATCAAACCCAAAGGAATTGTGATTAAAGTAGAATTCCTGGAAGTTTCTGCTTATTTCATTTATTGGGACGGGAAAAATTTCAAACAATTTTGGTACTAGGATTAGGTGAAATTAATGATTTTCTCCCCTAATTATGGGATTGCTTAAGTTGATTATCCATTCTAATTTTACAATGTAAACTCAAAACACTTAGATATGAAAATTTTCTTCTTTGTATTCTGTTTTGCCTTTTCGGTGGTTGTTAAAGCACAAATTGGTTTTACACATATCCATCATATAGAAATGGATATGACATCAACTGAGGTTGAAAAATTGATTCAGCAGAAAATAGTTTTTAAAGATGATTTTACACCGGTAAAAATTGAATATAAAGGTGCAGAAATCTATATTGTTTTTCATACTTACAGCGATGGTTCTAAACATGTTTATAGAATGTGGACTACTACACCCGGATTGCAATTGCAGGGTAAAAAAATAGGTATGGGCAGTTCGTTAAAAGATTTTTATAAAATGTATGATGAAGGAGAGTTTGAAATTATTAAGAACAAAAAGAGTTTATATATAGATCCAAAAGCAGACCAATCTGTACTATTCTACACCAGGCGAATAGATGAGGATGGGAACGATGAGGGGTATCAAAATTTCATTAATTTCTCAATGAAAAAAGGGAAAGTCTATAAGATTATTATCGGCAGAACGGAAGATGAGATTTAATGATGAATGGTAAATGGAGAGAAGTTAAATGAGTAGGATTGAGATTTATAAAGATTTGTTCTTAATTTTCTTAATACCTTAATGTCTTAATGTTGAAAAAAAATTATAAAACCACATAGAAACATAGAATTGTAATGCTAAAAAAGGAAGACATAATAGCACATGAGCTTTATTCCGTCAAAGACGGAAACTATGCAAAACTTAAAAACTATATTTTCTATGTCCCTATGTGGTAGAAAAAACAAAAATTATGAACATCAGAAAGAAATTTTATATCCTATTAATTGGTGGATTTGCATTGGTTTTTGCACTTACATTCCTGAGTCGTAAATTTATGGGCAATGCCATTTCCAACTTCACTTCCGGAAAAATGGACGGAATAGGAAGTATGATGGGCATTAGCAATGTCCCGGTGTTTCAGTCGGGCGTATTTAGCGAAGACGGTAATTATTTTGTTTACACCTATCGTCCCGAAGTTGAAAAGCCTGATGTGAAAGGCAATATTAGAATGAAAGGTTTTGCCTACCCCACTTATTTTAAGGTAATGAATACCACTACGGGAAAAGTAGTAAACAAACCTATTGAAAGCGGAAAACACGACCAAATGTATGTGGTATGTACAGAAAGTAATTGGGTTTGGCTGATGAAAAAAGTGGAGGGTCAAGAAACTCAAATCGCTCTGTATGATTTAGCAAGCCAAAAATTCAAATACGATTTTGGTGAGTTAGAAAAATTAAATGCTTCTATTGATTGGAAAAAAACTTATTCTTTTTATAGCAACAACACCGCACAAAAAGGATTGATTTTAGAAGCCAACGATAAACGCTTTTATCGCATTAATCCCAATTCCGGCAAGGCAGAAACCGCGCAAGGAAAATTTGAAATGGTCAATTATAATTATGCCAAAGACTTTCAGGTATCAGACAGAGTTATGGAAAGACAATACAACATAAAACAAATCAATGGAAGTAGGCAGAGTATTACCTCCAACAATGGGAAAGTCATATCTCACGATGATTTTATTAAAATAAATTATCTAACACTGACTAAAAGTAAATCAAGCTTAGGACAAGATGCTCCTATTACTTTTTACAAAAACAATTTCTTCGTGCTTTCGCCCCTTACTTCCGATAATGAAAAAGATATGGAATTGGCAATGCTAGATAAAAACACACTGAAAACCGTATGGAAAATACAACTTCCACAAAAGGAGAAGGAAACTTTTATACCGCATTATGAGATGGAACGCTTTTTTCTTAAAGGCGATCAACTATTGGCAACCAACAACGATTATCTAATGACGATAGATTTGGAAACAGGTAAAATCGTAAAACAGGAAAATTTGTATGAATAGAATGTTGAATTATTAAACCACATAGATACATAGGATATGAAAATAATAAAGTACGACATAGGAGCACATCAGTTATGTTCCGCCTTTGGCGGAAACTATGTAAATCTTAAAAACTATGTTTTCTATGTCTCTATGTGGTTAAAAAATAAATACAAATTATAAAACCACATAGATACATAGGATATGGTAACAAAAAAATACTTAGATGACCTAACTTATGAAATAATCGGCAGTGCCATTGAAGTTCATAAAATAATGGGTAGAGGTCTATTGGAAAGTGTGTATCACCAATGTTTAAAAGAAGAGCTGTTACATAGGAAAATAAATTTTCTAACAGAGATGAAAGTGCCGGTAGTATATAAAGGAAAAATGCTTGGTATAGATTTCAGATGCGATTTATTTGTGGAACAGAGTATAGTTGTTGAATTGAAAAGTGTACAGGAAATCATACCTGCGTATGAAGCACAGCTTCTTACCTATATGAAACTACTGCAATGCCCAAAGGGCATCCTTATTAATTTCAATTGTACCAACATCTTTAAGGAAGGTCAAAAAACTTTTGTAAATGAATATTTCAGTGCTTTACCAACCACATAAATAACTATGTTTCTATGTGGTAAAAAAATAAAAACAATTAAAATAAACCACATAGATACATAGGTTTTATATAATAAGAACAGGAGCTACATATACTAAAACTTCTATGTTCCTATGTGGTTTAAAAAATAAAAAACTAAAAAATGGACAACAACAATTTCTCAAAAAAATTCACCAGTTATTCCCTATTATTAGGACTTGGCATCGTGGCTTTGCTGCTTATTATTTTCTGGTTTAGTGGTGTGTTTGGTGTCATTAACAGCGTAATCGGACCTATAGGCATTATCGCTCTACTTGCTTTTATAGCTTTCACTTTAGGCTCCATCTATTTTACACAACGATGGATTCTGGGCGGACTGAAATCTAAAGGTATTCCGAACGGTTTACCCGCAACCGCTACCGTAATAAAAAGTTATCAGGCCGGAATGTCTATGCGTGCCGGTGCCAATCAGTTTTATTCGCTTATTATCGAAGTAAATATAATCAATCCACAAGGTGAAACTTGGCAAGCAAAAATAGAACAGATGCTGCCTGTTACCCAAGTGGGTATCTTCCAACCCGGAGTACAATTTGCAGTAAAGTACGACCCGAACAATAAAAGCAAAGTAGTGATTGACCAATCGGCTCAAACACAAAATCAAGCCAATCAGACCAGCAATATCAATCAAGCCATGAACAATCCGAATGCTGGTTATACCAATCAAGATGTTATCAATGCTGCACAAGCTGCACCCGCTGAATTGATGCAAAAAGTAAGATACCATTCTGATTTATTGAAAGAACTTACCCATTCAGGTGAGGCTTCTACTGCCAAAGTGCTGGGCAGTGAAGTAGCTCTAAAAGATTTTATGCCCGGCATAAATGTCATGAAAGTAGCTATAAAAGTGAAAAACACAATAATAGATACTTTTGAGAGTGAAATCTACTTGATAACACCAGCGACTTCTATGCACAAATTTGAAACGAATGATACTGTTCATATTTTGTACGATAAGAAAAATCCAAGAAGAGTTTGTATCAGCGGAACAGATAAGGCAAATTCTACGGTGGAGATATAGGGAATGGAGAATGATGAATTGTAAATGGTAAATGGTGAATGGTAAATTAATAATGGTGTGAGGTTCTAGTTTATTGGTGTTAGTCTCAATTTCCTTAATCCAAAAAGTAAAAAAAAACATCACTTATTCAATAAAGTTCTTATCGGGACAACTTCGATTATTTTTCCATTGAGCTCGTATTGGTCTGTTTGACTGAATGTGATGATTTTACCCTTTTTCAGATTTAAAAATTCCAGAGCAGCTATCAATCCTTCTATTTCCCGGTCTAAATTATCCGGGGTCAATTCATGACAAACCTGTATGGCTTCTTTTACCTTTCCATGCTCCGAGACAATAAAGTCACATTCTTTTTTTTCATTAAAATAGGCCAGCTCTTTCCCCTGTTGTAGATAATGCAGAAATACCAAATTTTCTAACCTCCGTCCTTTTTCTTCGGAGAAAGCAAGAGAAGCATGCTCAAATAAGCCCAAATCTATTACATACACCTTTTTCGGATTGCGTATTTGTTTTTGCATGGAATAGCTAAATTTAGGTACAAACTGAACTAAATAAGCATTTTCCAAGTACGAGAAATACTCCAACAAAGTGCTGGTAGCTTTGATGCCAAAAGAAGTTTTGAGATTGGTAGCACTCACCGGCTTGCCTATATTGGTGATGAGGTAAACCGCCAACTGCCTCAGTGCCGAAACATCTCGTACAGCATAACGCACCGCTATATCCCGCATCAAAATATCGTCTAATAACTGACGGAGAATGCTAGAATTACCCGACTTTAGAAACTCAGGGAATCCACCGTCTTTTATATAGTTTTCAATTGTTTTTTGACTGTCTTTTTTCTTTATAAAACTTAAATATTCTTTATAAGAAAAAGGATATAAAGTAGTCGTAAGATGTCTGCCTGTAAGTTTAGTACCTAATTCTTTGCTTAATAAATGGGCATTAGAACCCGTTACGGTTACCCGGTAGCCTTCATCTAACTTCTGGCGGACATACAATTCCCAGCCATTGCATATTTGAATTTCATCAAAAAAAAGATTCTTGATTTTGTTTCCTTTAATCAGAATGTCTAAGCGTCTGAAATCTGAAACATCAAAACCAGAAAGCCGTGGATCTTCAAAATTTAAGAATAGAGATTTCCCTTTTACCAAAGCCAATAGTTGTCGCATTAAAGTGCTTTTCCCGCACCTTCTTATGCCGGTGATGATATTGACAAAGCCTTCTTGCAACTGAGTTTCCATTAATTTTTCTCTCAAAAGTCCTTCCTGCTTCAATACCCACAATTCATTTTGGGCTTCTACCACTTCTTTTATAGCTTCTAAAGTCAGCATGACAATCTATTTTATTTGATGCAAAGATACAATAATATTTGATAGCATCAAATAAAAGTATATGATAGCAGCAAACAAAAGTGTTTGATGCTATCAAACAAAGATATTCGCGAAAAACAAACAAAACAGTTCGATGTTACAAAGACAATGATGCTTAAAAAACAAATTATCAAGAACTGCATCCCCTGATTATGGTATTGTTTTGCCCTAAAGAGTATTCTATTTTTGCAATACGAAATAGAAAAAGAGAATCACGAGACAATATTCAACTCGAGCATGAAAATTGGCATTGCGACTCGAAAAAATAGATCTAATATGAAAACTAATTTCCTGATACTGAATTCAGCAAAGGCTTTACTGCTCGTAATTACACTTGCATTGTTCGGTTCTTGCCAAATGGACAAAGACATTCCAAATGGCATTCCGGCTATTGCACAGGTTAAACAATTAAGACAGGGAAACAAAAAGGTAACCTATGGTGTTACCGATTATTATCAGGTAATCATTGATGCTGATATTGTAACCAAAGAGGGTAAAACATGGCCGGTTACTTTCAAAGAAATGGCACAACTAATAGACATTCCCAAAATTCAACCCGGACAAAATGTGGCCGTAAAATACGACCCCAAAGACAGTACCAATATTTGTTTTGACAGAAATCCGGAACGGGCAAATCAAAATTTTTAATAGAATGAAAACAACCATCTTATCTATATTCCTATTGTGTAGCAGTTTAATAGCTGCTCAAGCACAAATCAGCGAAAAACAACTGAAACCGTTTTACCCAAAAGGATACACGCTTGCGAATACATATGGCGATGGTATGACGCAATCGTCAGGTGATATTTTATTGGAATTGACCTCTAACGAAGAATCTGATTTTAAAAAATTGATTTTAATACACAACGGGAAAAACAAACTCACCAAAATTGCTGAAAACAACAATTTAGTAATGGTAGATGATATGCTGGGCGATGCAGGAGGAAATAGTCTTTCTTTATCAGAAAACACATTAAAAATCAACTATTCTCAAGGCACTTTTGGCTATTTAAAAGAAGTTTCCATCATTTTAAAAAAAGAAAATGATGGTCAATATTACTGCTCTACTTATGCCACTTCCTTAAAAGAGCAAGGCAAAGAAAACAAAGAAGAAAGGCTGAGAATGGCTGCTTCACAAATTGGGAGAATCAATTTTGCAAATGCAAGCGAAGAATTAATTTTAGAGAAAGCAAAGACAGTCAAAGATCTTTCAAACAACTTCGGCTATGAACCTGAGAGTGCTACCATCAGTGGAACAATTACTAAAAAACTATTTTATGGTGCTCCTAACTATGGCAAAACCCCCGAAAAAGACGAGAAAATATGGGTTTATATTTTAAAAAAAGAACAAGCTATCAATGTGTTTGGTGATATTAATCCCGAAAACCCCGAAACTGCAGATGAAACCCATACCAATATTTCTGAAATTCAGATTTATTCAACCAATAAGAATTTAGATTTTAAAAACTTAGAAGACAAAAAAGTAAAGTTGCAAGGTGTATTTCAATCTGCACAAAGTGGAAATCAATTTACTAATGTTGTTTTCCAAGCGAAGAAAGTATTAAAATAAAACCACATAGATACATAGGATATGATAATAAAAAAGACTTGTACAGAACTTGTTGAAAGGAACTACAAAGAACACAGTAGCTATGTTCCATCAAAGACGGAAACTATGCAGACTTTAAGCACTATATTTTCTATTTCCCTATCCCGTCTAAGCCGGGACAAGTAGTGGTTAAAAAAATAAAAACAATTAAAATAACCACATAGATACATAGGTTTTAAGTAATAAAAATGTAAGCTACAAGGACTGTATTTCTATGTCCCTATGTGGTTAAAGAATTTAAAAACAAAAAATATGAAATCATTATTCAAACTTCTTTTTATCGCAACACTTGCAATAAGCATCAATTCTTGCGGTAATTCTGAAAGTAAATCCATTGAAACATCAATCCCAGAACCCATAACGGTCGAATCAAAAGATAGTGTTCAGGCTACGACTTCATCTGTTTCGTTCCCACAAAATGTAGAGATGCTTTTGCCTACACAGTACAGAAAGGAAAGTACAGGCTACCCGAAAGGTGTAAAAGAAAAAGAATGGTATGAGTTTTACAAAGACGAAAAATCCGGAAAATGGACAGTGGCAAAAGCCAATCTAAAAATTTCGTACGGTCGAGATGAATGTGTAGGTGAAGATGTGATGATTATAGAATCTAAAAATAAGGATGCCATTTTCTTCTTCACTCCGTTTGATGGTTTGTCCAAGGACATTACGACAGCAATTGAGGATAAACCTCTTTATCCGGGCTATGAAGTTAATTTCTCCATGAATGGAATTAGTTACCGTTTTAATGGTGCTGGAAAAGTTTTTGACCGTGAAACTGAAAAAATATTGTCACCGGAAGAAGTAAAGAAGAAAAACGCAGAAGATTTAGAATATTCAATTCTTAAAGATTATAGTGTTTGGTTCAATATTCCAAAATCTGCATATTACAATATCGCTCAAATAAATGAAATTCAAGGAGCAACCCCCACCCTAATTTGGGCTGGTGATTTGAACAATGACGGATTGCCTGATGCAGTTCTCAGTCTTCCTGATTTTTATGAAAGCCATCATATTTTATTTTTCCTTTCAGATAAAAACGACCAAGAAAGACCTTTGAAAAAAGTGGCAGAATTAATGGTGGTGAATGATTGTTAGTGGCTCACGAATAACGCTGAAATCAATTACGAATTACGAATTTAGAATTACGAATTTGGAATTACGAATTACGAATGAAGAAAACATCTTTGAGAGAAAAAACTGTAACCTTCCCCAATTTTGGAACGATCCCATAGTGCACCTAATTACCCGATTGGGCAAAAAAAACCTCAACTTTTTGGAGTTGAAGTTAATTTTTTAGAAAAAGCTGGAAACCTATGGCTAAACAATCGTTAGAATCAATCAATTAGAGGCCAATTTCTATATAAGTAACCCTT
>JBDHYK010000010.1:0-32101 GCA_039811305.1 Niabella sp. | reverse complement strand
TTTTTATACCGGATTTTTAGGCCCAGTAACAGCTTCAGGAAATTTGACTGTTTATGTTAATCTTCGCTGCATGCAAATAACGGGTACCAAAGCCATTATTTATTCCGGTGGAGGTATTACCGCTGCCTCTGATCCGGGGGCAGAATGGGAGGAAACCGAACTAAAAAGCGCAACATTGTTGAACTCCATTAAAAAAATACAGAATTTTGCCCCCAATTTATTAAATTCCGAACATGGGTCAAGAACATCTTAGCCTGATGGCTACTATACTTGCTGAAAAAGAGGTGACACAGGTGGTGGTGTCTCCAGGTTCGCGAAATGCACCTGCTATCATTTCTTTTAATCAAAGTGGCAGACTCAAATTATGGAGTGTGCCTGATGAAAGAAGCGCCGGATTTGTTGCATTGGGTATGGCGCTGCAACTGGGTGAAACCGTAGCCCTTCTCTGTACTTCCGGAACCGCCGCTTTAAATTATGCCCCGGCCCTTGCCGAAGCTTATTACCAGAAGGTACCGCTGTTGGTAATTACTGCCGACCGGCCTGCAGCCTGGATTGATCAGGGCGATGGACAAACCATCAGGCAACAAGGTGTTTTTTCAAGCTATGTGCGCAAAAGCTTTCACCTTCCCCACGAGGTAAGCTCGGCTGCAGATTATTGGCAGTTTACCCGCATGGTATCCGAGGCAATTGATCGCACCCAATATCCGGCGCCGGGTCCGGTACATCTGAACCTCCCACTACAAGAACCCCTTTACGATATTCAACCCTATGAGTTCAAAAAAGAACTGCGGATTAGCTCGCTGATACCTGCCGACTCTCAACTTCCGGCCAAAGACTTGCAGAAGCTGGCCACAGCCTGGAATGCTGCCGGTTCAAAAATGATTGTTGCAGGTCAATTGCCTCCTGGCAATGAACTTACACCCTGGCTTAACCAACTATCCGATGACCCTTCGGTTGTGGTATTTACAGAAACCCAATCAAACCTGAACATAAAAGGCGGTATCCTTTGTATTGACCGCACGATCGAGGGCATTTCAGGGAAAAGGCTGCAGGAGTTGGCACCGACAATCTTACTAACCTTAGGGGGTGCCATTGTATCAAAAAAAATTAAAGCCTTACTTGCAGAAATGCATCCGGCACAACACTGGCATATCAATCCCGATCCTGATGATTTTTATCTTGATACCTATCAGGCGCTTACCCACACAATCCTCTGTTCGCCCGAGGGCTTTTTGAGGCAGTTTGTACAGCTTGTTCATGCTGCCAACAGCAACTATCGCGAACAATGGCAACAACTTGCACTCCATCATCTCGAAAAGCACAAGAACTTCCTCTCGAAAGCTCCGTTTTGTGACCTAAAGGTGTTTGAAACCCTGTTCCGGGCGATTCCAAAAAATCATTTGTTGCATGTGGGCAATAGCACTCCCATACGATATAGCCAGCTTTTTGATGTAGCAACTGATTTCGCCACCTACTCCAACCGGGGTACCTCTGGTATTGATGGGAGTGTATCTACCGCTGTGGGTGCCGCTGCTGTTAGCCCCCAACCCATTACCCTGATCACTGGCGATATGGGTTTTTTGTACGATAGTAATGCGCTCTGGAATACCAAGTTGCCACCGAATATTAAAATTATTCTGATAAATAACGGTGGCGGAAACATTTTCAGGTTTATACCAGGGCCTGATCGCTTTGCCGAACTGGAACCCTATATAGAAGCCAGCCATAGTTTTCGCGCAGAAGGGATAGCAAAAAACTTTGGTCTCAGCTATTATTCTGCCGATGATGCTGCTACGCTGCAAGCAATTCTTCCAGTCTTTTTTGGATCAGAAAACAAAAACACTCCCTCATTATTAGAGATAGTTACGCCACCCAAGATCAGTGCACAGGTATTAAAAGATTATTTCAAATTTATAAAATCATGACAAATAGAAACTGGAACACAATAAAAGAATATGAAGAAATCAAGTTTGATTTTTTTGAAGGGATTGCCCGCATTACCATCAACAGGCCGCGTTATTATAATGCTTTCACCCCCGACACGGTTAAGGAAATGATAGATGCCATGCACTATTGTCGGGAGGCCGATGCGGTTGGCGTCGTAGTGATTACCGGCGAAGGAGACAAGGCCTTTTGTAGCGGGGGCGATCAAAACGTAAAAGGACGCGGCGGCTATGTAGGTAAAGACGGTGTGCCACGGCTGAACGTTTTAGACCTTCAAAAATTAATCCGATCCCTACCCAAACCGGTAGTGGCGATGGTAAACGGGTATGCCATTGGTGGGGGGCATGTGCTTCATGTAGTTTGCGACCTGAGCATTGCCTCGGAAAATGCTATTTTCGGACAAACCGGCCCCAAGGTGGGTAGCTTTGATGGAGGGTTTGGGTCTTCGTACCTGGCCAGAATCGTTGGCCAGAAGAAAGCACGTGAAATATGGTTTCTCTGCCGGCAATATTCAGCACAGGAAGCGCTTGAGATGGGCCTTGTGAATAAGGTGGTGCCTTTGGATTGTTTGGAAGATGAGGTTGTGGATTGGTGTAAAACTATGATGCAACGCAGCCCCTTAGCACTGAGAATGTTGAAAATGGCAATGAATGCCGAATTAGATGGCCAGGCCGGTCTTCAGGAACTTGCCGGAAATGCCACCCTGCTCTATTATCTCACCGAAGAGGCACAGGAAGGCAAAAAGGCTTTTCTTGAAAAAAGAAGCCCCGATTTTCAAAAATTCCCTAAGTTCCCCTAATACATTTTTACAGCGCAACGGTGACACAATGTCAAAAGAAAAATTTCAAGCCTGGGTACATGCTACCCGCCCCCGAACCCTCCCACTGGCCTTTTCAAGTTCACTAATGGGCAGTTTTGTTGCCGGGCATGATGGAAAATTTAGTTGGATCGTATTGGTACTGGCTTTGCTCACCACACTATTTTTACAGGTACTCAGCAATCTGGCCAACGATTATGGCGATTCGGTTCATGGCGCCGATAACCCGGAAAGGGTAGGCCCTGCCCGTACTGTGCAGAGTGGCCGTATTTCGCTGAAAGAAATGAAAAGGGCTGTAATCCTAACTTCCACACTGGCACTGGTTTCAGGAATCGGGCTCATCGGCTCCGGCATCGGGTTTGCTCCATCGGCAGGCTGGCTGCTGTTTCTGGGTTTGGGCTTCGCAGCGTTGGCGGCAGCCATTATGTACACTGCTGGCTCACGGCCTTATGGGTATGTGGGCCTTGGCGATTTTTTTGTTTTTCTTTTTTTTGGCTTAGCCGGTGTAGCCGGAACCTATTATTTACATACTCAAATGTTCAGCACTACGCTGTGGCTGCCTGCAATTGCGCTGGGGTTTCTTTGCACGGCTGTGCTCAATCTGAATAATATGCGGGATGTAAAGGGAGATACAGTTTCCGGAAAACGAACCCTGGTTGTCATCTTTGGAAGTACCTGGGCTAAATATTATCATGCGGCACTCATCATTGGAGCCCTGCTTGCCCTGCTTGTCTGGACCTTTCTCAACTATCGTCATCCACTTCAGTTTCTTTTTTTGATGTTTGCACCGTCCTTTGCAAGGCACTTGGTGGTGGTGTTCCGTAATAGAATACCTTCTGAACTGGATCCGCAGTTAAAAAAACTGGCGCTGGCCACATTTACAACAGTAGTTATTTTTGGAATCAGTATTCTCCTTTAACCATGCTCAGCGCCAGTTATCGTAAATACAGACTTCAGTTTAAACGCCCTGCCGGCACATCAAGGGGGGTGTTGTACCACAGAGACTGTTATTTTTTATTGCTTCACGACACCAAAAACCCAGAACGTATTGGTGTGGGGGAATGTGGCGTACTGCCCGGCCTGAGCTATGACGACCGCCCCGAACTTGAAACGGTGATAGGCGAATTCTGCGATAAAATCAACCATACTGGCCTAATAGAATTAAGTGATCTTGCTCCATGGCCCAGCATTCGTTTTGCAATAGAAACAGCACTTTTGGATCTTGCCAGTGGTGGCCGGAAAATTCTGTTTGAAAGTGATTTTACAGCCGGAGCAAGACCTATTTCTATTAATGGTTTGATCTGGATGGGTAACGAGTTATTTATGCAGCAACAACTGGAAGAAAAACTACAGGAAGGTTGCCGGGTTATAAAAATTAAAGTTGGCGCTATAGATTTTGATACAGAGTTAAAGTTGATTGCTGGTATTAGAAAGCGCTATCCCGTGAAGGAACTATCCATTCGATTAGATGCGAATGGTGCTTTTCAATTCAGCGAGGCAATGGACAAGCTTAAAAAACTTTCTGAATACGACATTCACAGTGTGGAACAACCGTTGAAACAGGGAAATCGCGAATTTATGGCGGCAGTCTGTCAGGCATCGCCAATTCCAATAGCATTAGACGAAGAACTCATAGGTGTTTTTGAAAAAGAAGAGAAAAAGGCACTGCTTGAAACCATCAGGCCGCAATATCTGATATTAAAACCTTCTCTGTTGGGAGGATTCAAAGCCTGTGAGGATTGGATTAGCGAGGCTGAGGACACAGGTGCCGGCTGGTGGATCACTTCGGCGCTTGAATCAAACATTGGCTTGAATGCCATTGCACAATGGACAGCTATGCTGGGCAGTGAGTTGCCCCAGGGGCTGGGAACGGGCGCTTTATACACCAACAATATTCCCTGCCCACTTAAGTCGGCCGGAGGATGGCTATGGTATCGGCCAGAAATAGAGTGGAATCTTTCAAAACTCATTCCCCAACCACCTCAATCCCCAAACACATGAGCCTTCCGGATCAACTTATTATTAATGGGGTTTCATTTGCAGGCTTCCAATTGGTACATGAAGCAAACCGGCTTTCTGCCTCAGACCTTCAATGGGAAAAAGATTTAGGCGAATTTTTAAAACAATGGCTGTCCGATGATGCAAGCATTACGGCATTTACATCTGGTTCCACCGGAGCTGCCCGACCGATTCGACTAAAGAAACAGGCGATGATCGCTTCTGCGCAGGCTACCCTTGAGGCTTTAGGGCTGCATGCGGCGAAGCAGGCACTCCTTTGCCTTTCGTGCAAAACCATTGCCGGCATGATGATGACCGTGCGGGCAATGGTACAAGGTTTTAATTTGATAACGACATCGCCGGATGGCAACCCTCTGAAATATATTGCGGAAAACCTGCCAATAGATTTTGCAGCAATGGTGCCTACACAGGTATATAACAGCCTGAACCAACAGGAGACTAAAAAAAAATTTGGACAAATCGGTACCGTTATTATCGGGGGAGGAGAAATATCGCCCCAACTCGAAAACCAATTTGCGGAACTGTCCAATGCATTATTTGCCACCTTTGGCATGACTGAAACGATCAGCCATATTGCATTGAGAAGGCTTAATGGCAGCGATAGAACTGAAGTTTATACTGCTCTGCCGGGTGTGAACCTGTCTGCCGATGAAAGGGGTTGTCTGATTATTGAGGCCCCGGCCCTCACCAATGCTCCTGTTGTAACCAACGATATTGTAAAATTGTACAGCTCGAAACTTTTCCGTTGGTTAGGACGATACGACCATGTGATCAATCGAGGAGGAAGAAAACTGATTCCCGAAGAAATTGAAAAAAAGATCCGTCATCGAATTCCCTTTCCCTTTTTTATTGCCGGGATTCCTGACAATAAATACGGTGAGGTAGCCGCATTGGTTGTAGAAACCGGTGCCGCAGGAATTGGAGACGCACAGAACCTGTTGAAAGATATAAGGCCCCTTTGCCACTTTAGAGAAATGCCCCAAAAAGTGATTGAAGTGGCCAGTTTTGTTACAGCCGGCAGTGGAAAAATTAACCGATTGGCAACTTTGAAATCCTTGTATTCACTTTAATCCATTAGCGGCCAGAAATAAACATAGGGTTGTATGCCAGATCCCGAAAAAGTTCAAGAAATCGTTTTTCAAATTAAAAACAAACCAACTATTATGAAAAAGCAAGTTTTTACGGTATGGATCCTTTTTATTGCTACTTTTTTGAATGCTCAAAAGACTCGTCCCGAATTGCAATTCAATAAAGAGGGCAGTTTCAAGATTGCTCAGTTTACCGATATACACTGGAGCAACGGCTCACCCAATTGTAGCCGTACAGTCGCGATTATTAAACAGGTATTGGCATCGGAGAAACCAGGGTTAGCCATTCTTACCGGCGATATTGTAACCGATACGCCTGCCCGTGATGGATGGTTGGCAATTGCCAAAATATTTGAAGAGGCGCGCATTCCCTGGGCACTCACCTTAGGCAATCACGATGAAGAAGCCGGAATGTCGGGAGAAGCAATTTTTGAACTATTGAAAAATCTTCCCTTTTTTGTAGGAGAAAAGGGCCCAAAAATATCCGGCAACGGAAACTATGTACTAAAAATTAAGTCGAAGAGCAAAGCAAAAACAGCAGCCCTACTTTATTGTCTCGATTCGCACAACAAGCCCGCTGCATATAAATACGGACATTACGACTGGATTCATTACGATCAGATTGAATGGTACAGAAAAACAAGCAGGGCGCTTACAACGCAAAATGGAGGAGTCGTGCTTCCTTCCCTTGCGTTTTTTCACATTCCTCTCATCGAGTTTAACCATGTAGCTGGTAAAGAAAGCACCCTTGGTAATAAAGGAGAAGGGGTTGCGTCGCCTGAAATCAATTCCGGACTTTTTTGTTCGATGGTAGAGCAAAAAGATGTTATGGGTGTTTTTGTTGGTCACGATCATAATAATGACTATATCGGTATAGATCAGGGAATCGCATTAGCATTTGGACGCAGCTCTGGAATAGATGCCTATGGCAATTTAGAAAGAGGCAGTCGCATTATTAAAATGTATGAAGGGAAGCAGCAGTTCGATACCTGGATCCGGACAACAAAGGGTACGGAGTTGGAGTATTATTACCCCTCGGGTTTGTCTTTAAACGATGAGGTTTCTTCAGAGTTTTTGCCCGCAAAGAAAATAAAAGTGAAACGGCCGGGGGTTTCTTATAAGTATTACGAAGCCGATTTCAAACTCAGGCATACCGATAAAATTGCTTCGGCCCGATTGGTTAAAGAAGGGGTTTTGAACAATTTTTCACTGGCTCCTGCCGTGGTGAAAGACTCCATGGCCTTTGAATTCCATACCTATATTCATATTCCCGAGGATGGAGTATATCAGTTCTATACCTTTTCAGACGATGGTTCCAAATTATTCATTGACGGAAAATTAGTGGTGGATAACGATGGTTCGCACAGTCTGCGCCGTGCAAATGGAAAGCTGGCGCTTAAAAAAGGGTATCACGAAATGAAACTGCTTTATTTCGAAAACTATATGGGAGAATTTCTGGAAGTAGGCATTTCAAGCCGTCAGTTCCGGGAAGATGTAATTCCGGATAACATGCTGTTTATTGCGGAGTAGCCTGCGTGTAAAGGGGGAACAACCTGCCATTTGCTGATTTGAATTTTTGCAGTGCCGCTTCGTAATTGCCGTTTTGGTTTCGGGTCTTTTCTTCCATTTTTACTGTGCTTTGAAGTTCTTTATTTTTTTGGACTTTGATGCAGTTTATTTTCCAGCCTTGTCATGTGCTAATAACAAAGGTAGTTTTTGCGGCCCATCTCCTTCGGGGCTAGGTTACGTCTTGGCTAAGCCCTCGCTTCACTTCGTCCCGAAGGGGATGCCAACCTGTTGCACTTATTGTTTGCGCTTAGATTATATCCCACGGTATGAAGCAACACGGCGCAGTACTTTTTTTTTGAGATATACTGCAGGTGGTTTTATAGAGCACTTATGAACGACTTTCAACTGACTGCTTTATCTTCCCTAACGCGTATTCCAGTGTTATCTTTTCCTGCTCTAACCGCAGATTGTTTGCTCTTACATATTCATAAAGCTGATGTTCGGTTTTGGTTAGCTGATGCAACTGCTGTTCGGGTGCAGGTTTCCCCTCTTTACTGGAAAACCTCTGCAAAGTTTCTTCATCCATCATCACCGAAATGGTATTAGGAAAATAGGTTCGAAACTGATTCAGTATCTGAAAACCTTGCGCATCCACATCGCCCCAGTAGAAAAATTGCTTTTCTCTCATCCAGCCAATTCCGTTCAGATAGCTCACACTAAAGCCGCCGCCACTCCAAAGAGCAATCGTTTTTTCCAAATTAGGCAATGTCAGGAAGTTCATCAGATTCTCTGCTACGAAAATATGGTCGCAAGGGATAGGCAATTTTTTCATTTCAGACACCGGCAATGAAATATCAGTAACACTCCTAAGAGGCGATAATGCGTCATCTAAAAACCTGATGCGGATAAGCGGTTCGGCATACTTCAGATTGAAGCGTTGTTCAAACTTTTTTTCTTCGAAATTAACCGCCTCCGGAATCAGGTATTCAAGTAGCGACTGTAACAAGTGCTGATTATCCTGAATGTACTTGGTGTGTACGTCAATCGGCAGTTGCCGAATATATAAGCAGGGCTTGGGTGTGGAAAGAAAATAGGTGCAAACTTTTAATGTATCCTTCCAGGAATCATGCTCAATCAGCTTTAATGGATTTTCTTTAATCCACTCTTTCAGCGATGGAATCGTTGACAGAATCAAATCAAAGTTTTGGCAAAAAAGCCTGTATTCCCTTTCCTTTTTCGTAATAGAGAGATAGTCCTCCAAACTTTCGATAATGATTTTCACCGGCACGGTTTGGCGGCCAATTTTATCAAACTGCCGTTCTTCCGTTATCAGGGTATATCCGCCCCTCTTACCCGCCTTGCTATGATTTTTCAAGAGCTCAATGGACTGCTGGTACTCTTCCAGTTTATTCAGAATATCCTTTGTGGTTACCCTTCCTATCCGGTTTATTTCCTTAGGGAAAATGTCCCTGCCATCGGTAAAGGATAGCAGCACTTCCGGCCACCATTTCAGACAAATGCTTTGTATTTCTTTTGGGCTTATCATCAGGTAGCTTTTACTATCTGCACTTTATTTCCGACATTGTATTGATATTTTTCATCGCGATATTCTTCCACCGTAAGATTTTGTATTTGCGAATTATTGCCTTCGGTGTTAGAAACATAGTGCACGGCATTGATATAGTTTTCAATGATGTGGATTTTTTGCAACGGCGTCACAATCAGCAATTGCAGGTTTAACTTCTTGAATAGTCCCAAACCAAACTGTGTGCTATCGTCATCGCCCCTGCCAAAAGCTTCATCAATCACCACAAAACGGAATGATTTGCTGCGCGGCTCCCCATACGACAAACCAAACTGATACGCCAATGCAGAAGCCAAAATGGTGTAGGCTAATTTCTCCTTTTGCCCGCCCGACTTACCGGAGGTGTCTGCATAAAATTCCTTTTCGGAATCATCTGTCATGTAGTTTTCTCTGGCATTGAACACAAACCAGTTTCTTACATCTGTTACTTTTTTCGTCCATTCTATATCCTGCGATTCATTGCTCATAAAACGATCTAAAAACTTCTTCACCTGTTGAAAGCGGGACTCCGTATAGGCATCTGTAGAATCTAAAATGCCTGCATAACAATCGCGCAGGTCATTTTTGAAATCCCGTATCTGCACGTCCTTATTTCCTTCGTTTTCTAACTTGATATAAGTGCCCTTATTAAATTCTATCTCCCGGAGATGTTTGTTTATTTCTCCAATTTTTTTCTGAATCTGTTTCGAATGGCTGTCCAACTTGGCATCGAAAACCTTGATGTCGTCAATGGTGTTTTTATTGAGCATCTCTTTGAAACGTGCTTCATGCGCCGGCAATCCATCCGCAACAATCTTTTCAAAAATCTTGATGTACTCTATCCTTGCTTCTACTTCCACCGTCAGTTCAAGGCTCTCGGCAGGAAATTCTTTTTTGTATTCCTGCATTACTTTGGTGATACCGTTTCCCGCTGAACGCAGGGTACTATTTAGTTTATCTTTTTCGCCATTGCGTTCTGTAAATCTTCTGTTGAGGTCGTTGGCAATCCGATCCGTATTTTTAAACGTAAGGGTTGTGTCTCCAAGTAAGGCGTCTATTTTGGGGTAATAAATATCTGTTTCCTGCTGCAGCAATGCCTGTTGAACACCTGAACTTTCTTTTATCGCATCACGATAATCTTCCACATTTTTTTCGATGCCGCCAATCTCTTTGGATTTTTTATCACGGCTTTCATCTAAGGATGCCATTTCATTTTTTAGCTGACCGAGCCGTTCCTGTAACGCCTTTAAGATGTCGTTGCTGTTTTCCAAAGCATCCTTTTCTTGCACCAGCTTTTCAATCTCTTTTACCTCATCCTGCCAGTTCAGCTCATTCCAGTTGGTATAAGCTAACAGTAAATTAAGGATCGTATTCAATTGTTGGTTCATGCTGAGACCCTCTTTGATAATTGTCAACTGGCGGTTAAGCTCCGATTCCTTTTGAAGGAGCTCGTTGAGGTGTTGTTCTACTGCTTTTATCTTATCCACGTTCGTCCAGCCTAATACAAAGTTCTTTCGATCCCACAAATTGCGGCGGTCATCTTTCGTATGTTTCTTTCCTCTTTTATATTGCCCCTCTATGGTAATGACATCGTGCTTTTGTCTTTGGAACTCTTCCAATGATACGCACCTCAGATAAAAATGTTGTTCCAATTCGTTCTGAAGCCAGTCTTCAAATTCAGCAATCCCTTCCTTTATCTGTATTTTGTGCACCACAGAATCTTCGTCTATGGGTAACTGAAAGCTCCTGTCAGCCACATTCTCCGGTACCATAAAGTAATCTAACTTCAGGCCTCTGTTATTCCTGTCCGAAAGTTTTCGTGCGTTAATGTAGGTGCTCACCTGCCGGTAGTAGCGCTGCGGCACAAGCATACTAATACCAAACCCACGCAATAGCCTTTCGATAGCGCCCTCCCATTCTTTTTCGTTGTCGCGAACCTTCATGAGTTCACCGGCAAACGGAATTTCCTCTTCATGAATATTCAGGTCGGCTGCAAGTTCCTGTCGTATAAAAAGGAAGTCAGTTGGAATTTGATTTTTCCGGCTTCTCAGCGATTCCAATTCTCTTTCATCCTTTTCTATCTCTTCCTTTAGTCCTCTGAGGTCAGCTATCTTGTTCACCTGTTCATCTGTCTTCGCTTCCCGGTCCTTTGATACCTCCTCCAATTTTTGTTGTGCAGATTTTATATTGGAATAAAATGTACGGTCGGTATTGGCCGTAGGCAAATCACTTCCTTTCGTAAGGTTTGAATAGGTATCATGTCGGTCTTTCTTTCTAATCTTATCAGTCTCACGCTTTTCTACCTCCGCTGAAATCTCTTTCAGTCTGGCACCACCGTTGTTTTCAATATCTATGTTGATTTGATTCTCTGCCTTGCGCTTTATCTTCAGTTCTTCATTGATTTCAGAAAGTTGGTTGTTGAGTTGATTCAACTTTGCTTCACAGTTGGCTATTTCTTTTTCCAACAGCGCAATTTTCTTTTCAGCAAAATAAACCGGTATCACCTGCAGGATGTTGTCTATCTCCTGAATCTTTGTCTCTGTATCACTGTATAAATCGTTTAGTTCCATCACCGGCTTTAGGATATCTCTTTGGCGGCGCGCTTCCTGCACAGCTTTATAGGCTTTGTTCAAGTCCTCAAACCGTTTTTTCAGTTCCTCCAACTGTGTCTTAATTTCGGTGCGTTCCAACATCTGCTCACGAACAAAGGACGTAAGACTGCTCACCGATTTCATGGATACGGTCTGGTAAAACAGGTCTATCGCTTTGTCGGAATTCATGCCGAAGAGGTGGCGAAACTTTTGTGAATATTCAGAAAAGTTATCGCCTTCGTATGCAATAAAAGGGAGCGCTCTCATTCGCTTGCGCAATTCTTTGGCATCGTCAATATTTGCGAAATGCTCTTTTATGGTAAGCGGTTTTGTGCTGATGATTAGCAACTTCTGCACTTTTTCGTTTTCAATCCAAAACACTTGAGCCAGGGTAATGTTGGACGTATAACCCGTGTTGCTGAAATTGGCCAGCACTACCGAAAAAGTAGTATCGGCAGCATCCTTATACCGAAGCGTTACCGCCGTGCCCTTAGTGTTGGCCAGTTCACTTTTGGTATTTTTATATTCGCCTTTTATATAGGTGGCTAAGCTTCTTTCATTCTTTTCGGCGCCCGCTGCTTTGTTGAAATTGATTTTGTGATGCGGTACTATCAGGCAGGTAAGCGCATCCACCACGGTTGACTTACCCGAACCAATGGCACCCGTCAGCAATGAGTTATTGCCGTTGGGTTCTATCCGCCAGATATCTTTATTGAATGTGCCCCAATTGAGCAACTCCATGTACTGTAGGCGGAATCCGATTTGCGAATTATCTGTATTAAATTCAAGTTCGTACATAAGTTTTATAACCCATTTATCTTTTTCAGGTACTTTATTCGTTTGAGTTGATAATCCAGAAGTTCTCTGTATAGCGCATTGTCAGGAGGTATTATCAAATGAACAAGGCTGCATGCCAGTACCTCTTTATTATCCATTTGAATGGCGCAAACAATGCCACCGATATCATTAGTATTATGAACGCTATTGACAAGAAGTGTAGACTTTAGTGTAATGGGTATTTTCCCTCTGAGTTGCACAACCAACTCTCTTGTAGGTGAAGCACTAAACGGAACTATTTTGTTTAATTTTTCAGTGAGTATCTCGTATTTGTCAAACATGGTTACATTTTCTATTTTTTAGTTTTGTTGACTATATGTTCTGAGCTTCTCCAACGAATCCATCACTACATCGGCATTCACAAAGGCTTTGATGATGCGGTTTATTTCGTATCGCTCTTCTTCCGTTTTCATTTTTCGGATGAAACCTTCTTCTTCCACCTTTCGGATGGCGGTATCCATCTGCTTCACCTGATAGGCTTCATTGGTCGTTTCTTTGTAAAACGGCTTCATCATGTTCACAATTTCGTCGCGGCTTAAAATGGCTTTGGTACTTTCGCCTTCGCTGTCGTTTTCTATCAGGTGCTTGCGCAGCAACAAACTCAGTAAGGACACGTGAAAATTGAGCTGCCGCTTTTCTATCAGTTTTGGAATTTCGTCTTCTTCTTCCTCACTCTCTTTTTGTTTTAAATAGGCATATCCTTCCGACTTATCAATAATGACTTCCAAATAAATATCTCCGAAGTACTTTTTAATATCTGCTTCATTCTGCAATAGCTCGTTCCATTGCTTATCGGTGCTATACACGATTCCTTTGAGTAAGGCTACCAAGCTATTGCTATAAGGCTTTTTCATCGGCAAAAAATGATTTGAGGAATTTTTACTTTGAAATGTTTGTCGGTTTTGTTGTTTCTGATGTCAATGCTATCTTGTACGGATTCGTCCACCAAATGTCTGCTGCGTTCTTTAGAGGCTATTTCCACATAGGCCACTACTTCAGCCACGCCTTTTTCAATTTCGTATTCCTTCACAAAATCGGTAAACGCTATCTGCGTTTTATCCTTCAATGCCGATTTGATTTTCAATTTCAACTCAGCCATATCAATTTCAAACTGGTCATACAGCAGGGCATTGTCGGCAGTAGCCACACCTTGCGCCATCTCTGTATTACTAAATCTAATTTTCTCTGGTGGAGAAAACAGCGGACGGTCAATGATCAAATCTATTTTTATCGTTTTATCTACCTCCACCCAATCCATTTTGAAAAAATCCGTTTCTGGATGTTCCGAAATAATTTTCAGCATCTCGGTGATATTGTCGTGGATGCGTTTGTTTTCGAAAAATGATTTGTGTTCCAAATATTTTCTCAGTTGTTCCAATAAGGAATTGGTCGTTTTCTTAGTTTTGTCACCAGCATCTATCAGGTTGTTTCGGATATTTTCGATACTGAAAGATTCCTTCTGCATCTGTTGTACCACGGGCAAACTCATCACATCTTCAATCAACTGGTCGAACTCATCCTGCCGAGACTGCGACAAAAGGAATTCCCAGAACGCAGTAAAACTTTTCCCCTGATCGGTTTCCAGCAAAAAGTCCTGCTGCTGAAAAAGCTCCACTAACACCTTCCCTTTGGATTGTGTCGTGGTGATAATTTTCTTCCTGAAATCGCGGTCTAAGTTCCGAAAGTTTTCTTCTACCTGTCGGAAATCTCCGAGTAAAAACCTCGCCGTCTCTTCAATAAACCGGTATCGTTCTTTTATTTGGCGGTCATCGAGTATTTCTATTTTCCCCTGCTCTAATGCAGCTATCTCCTGTTCGATGCGCTTCTTTTCTTCCCTGAGTTCTTTGAACCTTGAGGCGTAGTCCTGTTTGGTTTTAACAGACAGTTCCTTCAGTTTTTCAAAGAGGTTCTTCAGTCTTGAATCTGTGCCCACAAATTCCGGTTTTTCCAAACTGTCAATCCATTTAAACCCGTTTTCAGTAGCCGGTGTCAGTTCGAAGAGAAACTCATCCCCGCTTCCGGGATATTTCCGTAGAAAACCCGCGTTAGTCCAGTCGGTCAGGTAATTTTTCGGCGGCTTCGGATACCGTACTTCCTCATTGTTTATTACATAAAGATGGTCGGTTAGAAGTGTGATTAGGTCGCGCTCGGTGATAGCGCCGGAGAGGCCACTGTTCTGATTTTGTTTAAACGCTGTGAAAAGAAAACTGATTATCAATGGGGCATTGTCTGCGGTAACGAGTTTTACCGTTGTGTTGGATTTAAGAAGCTGATATATCTTGTCGAAGGTCATGAATGATGGGTGAAAACAAAGATAGCGCTTCTCCACATTGAGAATTTAGAAAGAAAAATGAAATTTTGAATGAGTACGATTTGCAAATCTACCTTATAGAGAAAGAAATATCATATCTTTTGTTACTACCTTCCGAGTTTCGTTTTTAGACTTCTAACTGGCCGGTACTTTCCATTGTTGCTGCGAACATGCTTTTTGACGGCACCCTTCTACTAATAGGCTATTTTTCGGGTACATGTTTATACTTAAAAGCTATGGCAAAAAAGACACCAATTATAAGAGCATACCCTGCCAGCAAAAACCATACGCTTTGCCAGTCAGTTTGTCCGCCTTGTGTGTAGGATTGTACCAGCCAACCACTACCGTAACTGCCCATCATGGCGCCTACCCCGTTGGTAACCATCATAAATAGTCCCTGAGCACTTCCCCTGATTTTTGCAGAGGTTTCCTTTTCAATAAATAGGGAGCCCGATATATTGAAGAAGTCGAAGGCCATGCCGTATACGATCATGGAAAGGATTAGAAAAATGACACCGGTTCCGGGGTTGCCTACCCCGAAGAGTCCAAACCGAAGGAACCAGGCAATCATGCTCAGCAGCATCACTTTTTTGATGCCATACCGCCGCAAAAAAAACGGGATGGCCAAAATAAAAAGTGTTTCGGAGATCTGAGATATGGAAATCAACATGTTAGAATGTCTTACCCCCCAACTATCCGTATAAATTGGATTGGTTTTGAAATGGTCAATAAAGGGTACGCCCCAAGTGTTGGTAACCTGTAAGGCGGCTCCCAAAAGCATAGAAAAAAAGAAAAACAAGGCCATCCTCGGTTGCTTCAACAATACAAAAGCATCAAGCCCCATGGCCGAAACGAGCGATTTTCCGCCTTGTTGAAGGGGTTTACAGGCAGGAAGTGAAAAACAATACAAACCGGTGATAATGGCGTTGGCAGATGCAAATACTAATTGGGTACTTGTGAGCGTCCAGCCCATTAGGTCGGTAACCCACATGGCAGCAATAAAACCTACCGTGCCCCACACCCTAATTGGTGGAAAATGTTGCTGCGGATCATACCCTTTGGTATTAAGTATGTAATACGATACAGTATTATTCAATGAAATAGTAGGCATATAGGCAATACACACCCCCAACATGGCAAGAAACATACCGTTAGACGTGGTTACGGTAGAGGCATAAAACAACATCCCTGCCCCAACCAAATGGCACAAACCCAACAGTTTCTCAGCATTGAGCCATCTGTCAGCAATAATACCTAATAGTGCTGGAGTAAAAATGGATGCAATACCTAAGGTTAGGAAGATTTTCCCGATTTCTGCACCCTGAAACTGCAGGGTGGCATACAAATAACCGCCCAAAGAGGTCAGATAGGATCCCCAAATAAAAAATTGAAGAAAATTGAGAACGGTAAGCCTTGATTTTATTCCCATTGCAATCTGTTATTTTTAGAAATTGGCATTGAAGGTAAGGCGAAAAAGAGATGTTTTTAAAATTTGCATCCAAAATAATTTTTTCAGTGAGGATGTTTTTAGCCGGTTTCCGATGCTAAATAAACAATTGAGGTGGTATTATTGAGATGGGGCACCGATTTGAAACGGTTGTTGACAGGGTTATTTTGCGCCAGGCTCCTATACTTGAATATGGCAAAAAATACAATACCTTAATTGCCCGAACCCTGAAAAGAAGCTCTCGGTAAATTGCCTTGCTTACAACCTGTACGGCTAAACCAGGCTCCTGTAAAACCCCAAAAACAGGCAGAACCAATTTTCATGTATCTTTGCCGCCATGCTAAATATGGCGTACATACCCTTACCTGACTGGTTCGTAAACGCGGATAGGAGGATCTTTTATGAAATCAACATGCGGTGGGCCAATGATTTTTTTGATTGGCTGATGCCGGTACTACGTAATTCCTTTACCTGGGCGCCGCTTTATTTCTTTCTCATATTATTCGCGGTACTTAATTTTAAAAAAACGGGTTGGTGGTGGTTGCTGTTTGCGGTGTGCACGGTGGCGGTTACCGATTTGACAGGTGCCCGAGTTTTTAAAGCCGGCTTTGAAAGGCTGCGTCCCTGCCAGGATGCCGAAATGGTCAATTTTGTAAGGCTGGTTTTAGGGCGTTGCTCCGGAGGTTATAGCTTTGTTTCAAATCACGCAATCAACCATTTTGGAATAGCCGCCTTTGTTTTTTTTACATTTCGTTCTTTTTTTAAACCCGCCTGGCTGTTTTTTGTCTGGGCGGCAATGATTGGGTTTGCTCAAATTTACGTTGGCGTACATTATCCGTTTGACGTACTTTGCGGCGCCCTCTTAGGTTTGGGAATCGGGGCTGGCACAGCCTGGTTTTTCAACAAAAACCACAAATTTCCTACCTTCGAATATCAAACAATAGCAACAGATACATGGAAATATTCATAATAGCCTGTTTGATTTTGCTCAATGGACTATTTTCTATGGCCGAAATAGCACTGGTCTCTGCCCGAAAAGCAAGATTGGAAGCACAGGCCAGCAAAGGAGATAAAAAGGCGGAGGATGCGCTAAAACTGGCAAATCGTCCAGATAATTTTCTTTCTACCGTTCAAATTGGGATCACACTTATAGGTATTTTAACCGGTATTTACTCAGGCGAGAAAATCACGGGTACCGTCGCAGAGTTTTTTAATGGCTTCACTATGTTTGCTCCCTATGCCAAGGGTCTGGCCACGGCGGGCGTGGTAGTAATTATT
Organism: Niabella sp.; assembly: GCA_039811305.1. Taxonomy (GTDB): domain Bacteria; phylum Bacteroidota; class Bacteroidia; order Chitinophagales; family Chitinophagaceae; genus Niabella. The sequence continues at coordinate 14,696 of JBDHYK010000010.1, read as the reverse complement.
ACCTATTTTACATTAGTGTTTGGCGAGCTGGTACCTAAGCGTATTGGCCTCTCCAACCCCGAAGGAATTGCCAAGTTCGTATCGGCGCCTATGAGATGGGTCGGCTACCTTACCTATCCTTTTATTTGGCTTTTAAGCAACTCTACCCACCTGATTACCCAACTTTTTAACATAAAGCCTAAAGACGGGTTAGTTACCGAAGACGAAATTAAAGCCATCATTAACGAAGGTACCGAGCAGGGAACACTCGAAGAAACCGAGCAGGAAATCATTGAAAGGGTGTTTCACCTTAGCGACCGGCATATCACTTCCTTAATGACCCATCGCAGCGATATTGTCTGGATCAAAATGAGCGATACAGAAGAAACCATTCGGGAAAAGATTTTAAAAGAACCTCATTCGGTGTATCCGGTTTGTGATGAAGAAATAGATAATATAAAAGGAGTATTGTCTTTAAAAGATTTATATATCAATAAAGACAATCTGCCCTTTCACCAACTTATGGTACCCGCCTTGTTTGTGCCCGAAAACAATACGGCTTTTAAAGTGATGGAGAAGTTTAAGGAATCCCATTCTCACACTTGTTTTATTGTAGATGAATATGGGAGTGTATTAGGTATGATTACCCTTACAGATATTCTTGAAGCCATATTGGGAGATATGCCCCACCCTAACGAAGAAGATTATGAGGTGGTACCTAGGGAAGATGGTAGCTTTTTGGTGGATGCTCAGATTCCTTTTTATGACTTTCTGGTTTATTTTGATAAAACAGAATGGATGCACGAAGGGGAACAGGAGTTTGACACCCTGGCCGGCTTTGTTCTGCATAAACTTCAGCGCATCCCCGAGGTTACAGACAAATTAGAATGGAATGGTTTTGATTTTGAGATTGTAGATATGGACGGCCACCGAATAGATAAGGTGCTCGTAAACATCAGCGACGCACTACGAGAAAACATGGAAGACGAGTAAGCTGGATTGAGTTTGCAAGGAGTAAAGCCCTGCCGGCCTCGAACTATTTATGAAACGGATGGAACGAAACTGGAAAGTCTGTTCTCATTCAACAGAAAAGTTGTTTTGAAGTTTGTGTCGGTTACCACAAGGTATGAACGATAATTTTAACCAGCCTGCTTGCAGATAGAGGCTTCGTTTCAACCAGGATGAAAGTTATTTGAGTGCATCCGACAAGGCAAAAAGAAAAATATTTTTTCAAATGAAATACTTGTTTACACTACTTGTTACCTGCATGGCGCTCAGCGTGGGTGCACAACACCGATTGGAGAAATTATGGGAAACCGATACCCTCCTTGCCGTGCCGGAGTCGGTATTGCCCGATTTTAAAAAGGGAATAATGTATGTGTCTCTCATAGACGGGAAAGGTTGGGACGACGACGGAAAAGGAGGCATTGGAATTCTGGGCGTAAACGGAAAAAACTATCATCCAAAATGGGTTACAGGCCTTAGTGCTCCCAAAGGAATGGGCATCATGGGCAAAAACCTGTATGTAGCCGATATTGATAGAGTGGTAGTCATCAATATTAAAAAAGGAAAAATCATTAAATCTATACCCATACACACGGCGCAAAACTTAAACGATATTACCATTGGTAAAAACGAAGTATTTGTATCCGACTCCAAAGCCGGACGTATTTGGAGCATCAAAAATGATAAACCCTCGCTCTATTTGGATGATGTACCCCGTACCAATGGTTTGAAATTTTACAATAATGAACTCTATTTTGGCGAAGGCAAGAATTTTAAAAAAGCAGATGCTCGCAAAAAAATAACCAAAATTGCAGAACTCTCTTCCGAAATTGATGGGGTGGAACCCCTGTCCAACGGTGATTTTATCCTTACGTCCTGGATAGGATATATCTATTACGTACATAAAAACGGCAAGTACGAAACTTTGTTAGAAACCCAGCAGCAAAAAATAAATACCGCCGATATTGGGCTGGATACCCAAAAGAATATTTTATACGTTCCCACATTTAATGGCAAAACGGTAGCAGCCTATCAAATTAAATAAACGTTTTTAAAGTCGGGTACTATGCGTAATCCAATTCTGTATTTCCTAATATTATTTTCTATGGTAATGGCAAGTAGTAATGCTCAAAATAAAAGCCTGTGGCCTAAGTTGCCCGTACCTTCTGCTGAAAAAAAGCCCCATATTCGTACAATTCATGGCGACACGGTAAACGATGACTATTACTGGATGATGGACTACTTTAAAAAGGGATCCGATAGCGCACTGGTGATTCAGTATCTTAAGGACGAGAACCAATACCTTAAAGAAATGATGCAGGATACGGAACGGTTACAGGAAAAACTGTTTAAAGAAATGAAGGCCCGCATCAAAGAGAAGGACGAATCTGTACCCGTGTTTAAAAAGGGGTATTACTATTATACCCGAACGGAAACAGGAAAACAATATTACAAGTACTGTAGGAAAAAAGGCAGCCTGGCTGCGCCAGAAGAAGTGCTGCTGGATGTAGATGTTCTGGCAGAAGGGCATGCCTATTTCTCTGTTGGTGGCATTTCCCTAAGCCCCGACAATAATTTGTTAGCCTTTGGTATAGATACGGTTTCGCGCAGGCAGTATCGGCTACAGGTAAAAAACCTTACAACCGGGGAGATCAAAGATCAGAGTGTTGCAAACACATCCCCTAATTATGTGTGGGCCAATGATAACCAAACCATTTTTTACACAGCCAATAATCCCGAAACCCTTCTCAGCGAAAAAATAAAACGCCACCATTTGCACCAATCGGCTCATGAAGATGAAGTGGTGTACGAAGAAAAAGACAATACGAACTACATAAGCGTTAGAAAAACCCGGGCAGAAAACTATATTTTGGTTTCTTCCGAAGGTACTTTATCGAGCGAGGTACGGTATTTAGACGCCAATAAACCCACCCATTCTTTCCAGGTATTTCAGCCGCGTATGAATAATGTTCTCTATGAAGTGGATGCCGATTTAGACGCCTTCTATATAACCACTAATAAAGACGCCCTCAATTTCAAATTGGCAAAAACAGCTTTTGATAAAACATCGGTAACCAACTGGGTGGATGTAGTAGCCCACAGAAAAACAGTTCTTTTGCAGGGCATTGTTTTATTTAAAAATTATATCGTTCTTTCGGAAAAAAAAGACGGGTTGGACAAAATCCGAATCATTAACAAAAAAACAGGAAAAGATAGCTATCTGCCGTTTCGTGAACCAGTATATATGGCCAACCCGATGGCAGCCACCGAATTTCAGTCCTCAGTTTTGCGTTATAATTACACTTCACTGGTTACGCCCGCATCTGTTTTTGATTATAACATTGCTACCGGCAAACGAAAGTTGATGAAACAGCAACAAGTATTAGGCGGTTATGATCCTAAAAACTATGCTTCGGAAAGAGTATGGGCAACTGCTGCAGATGGAACCAAAGTGCCTTTGTCCCTCGTTTACCGAAAAGGGTTTGAAAAAAACAAGAAGCATCCGGTATTGCTGTATGGTTACGGATCTTATGGAATCTCAATGCCGCCAACTTTTAGCAGCAACCGCATCAGCTTGCTGGATCGGGGCTTTGTTTATGCTTTAGCACATATCCGGGGAGGTCAGGAAATGGGGCGGCAGTGGTACGAGGATGGCAAATTGATGAAAAAGAAAAATACATTTACCGATTTTATTGACTGTGCAAAATACCTGATCCAACACAAGTACACATCGCCTGCGCATTTGTATGCCAGCGGCGGAAGCGCCGGCGGCCTGTTGATGGGTGCTGTAGCCAATATGGCTCCACAATTGTTCAATGGCATTATTGCCAGTGTGCCCTTTGTGGATGTGGTAAATACCATGTTAGACCCCACGATTCCGCTTACTACGAATGAATACGACGAATGGGGAAATCCCGAACGAGAAGAAGCCTATTTTTACATGAAAAGCTATGCTCCTTATGAAAATGTAGAAAAGAAAGAATATCCTAACATTTTGGTTATCACTGGCTTGCATGATAGCCAGGTACAGTATTTTGAACCCGCAAAGTGGGTGGCACGCCTGCGCACCCTGAAAACCGATGATCATGCATTACTTTTAAAAACCGAAATGAATTTTGGACATGGTGGGGCATCGGGTAGGTTTGATTATTTAAAAGATATTGCAGTGGAATATGCATTTCTTTTAAAATTAGAGGGTATTTCCAAATAAAAACAGCCAGCACAGCCGCCACCGGCCAGAAACGAAATTTTTAAAGGAAGCGATTGTTTTCCCGAAAAAATTGGGTTGGCAACAGCGGCTCAGCGACGCAGTTGTTTGTTCCGAAAAAAACAAACTTGTTTTCATATTTAAATTTATCTTGGACAACAATAGTAATCATTTTATTGTTTGCGGCTTTCCCTTTCAATGCTTCTAATAAAGAATAAGAGAAAACGCCATGCCCCAGTTCGCCAAATTCTTTAGCGGTTTCGGTACTGCCAGTAGTCGTCGATACCACAGAACCTGTAGCCATTGATTTAAAATTAATACAATAATCATACACTCCACAAACCTAGCCTTGCGCTAGGTTTTTTTTGGACTCAAACAGGGAAATACCTGGCTCAAACAGCTTTACAATTTCAAGTTTGCCAAAGTTTAAAAAATACATCGAGTCGTCAATTGGAAATATAGCAAAACGATTGTTGGTGGCGATGGGCTTGCTGCCACCCCAAGGTTCTGTATTTTTATCTGTAATTCTTATATTTATTATGAGCTTCCCCAACTGATAATTCCACAGTTGTATTGTTTTACCGCTAATGGATACCATCCACTCCCGATTGGGAGAAATGCTGACCGCCTGGGCTGGATGTGATTCGGGTATAATCAACTGCGGTTGTTGTGAAAACACAGTAGTGCAAAAGCACATTAAAACAGCTATACAGATTGGTGAAAATAAACTTTTCATTTTTTTATTTATTGCCTGTACCCTATGACTTCGCGTTAGTTATATGATACATTTTATGATGTAAAATTACTGTACACTGATTTTGGCACAATACCCTATGGAGGGTATTTATTGTAGCAAGGCTTTGAGCTATTTTTGACGTATCATAATTTTAGAAACCTGAGTTCGATTAATAAAACCACATAGAAACATTAGGTATAATTTACTTTATTGGACAAAAAACATGTTTATCATAGTCAAAGATGAATCTTTCACATAGCCTATGTGAAACTATTTTAATGTCGAAGACATCTATACCTTAATTGAATAAAGAAAAAACTATGTATCTATGTGGTTTAATATTGTTAATCTGCATATTAATAATCGAACTGAGGTTAGAAGAATATTTATTAAACAAAAATTAAAATGATGAAAACAAAAACCATTATCACCTTCGCTTTTGTAATATTACTGTGCAAAGTTTATGCGCAACAAAGCCAACAGGCTTTTTCCGTTAATGTTAGCAAGAACGATATTTTGAAATATTTTTTAAGTGGTGAGGAAGATGCCGAAACGGGTTATATTAAATGGAAGCCTTCCCGTTCTGATATTTACGAATTTAACGGTATTTTGGGCGATGGCTTTTTATATAGTAGGGTAGATAGTTTTTTTACATCTACTGACGAATCCAGTGAGTCCTTACTTGTATTTCACACTATTTCTATGGTGCAAGATGAAGGCAAAAAAACAACTGCTAACAGTTGCCATGTGTGCGGCGTAAACATGGGCTATATTGCCTTTACTAAAGAGGCTGACAGCCTGTATCCTGTTAGGTTTAAAAAGAATTTTGCTACACATGGTAGTTTTGGAGCCGTGTCTTACAAATTACATCATATTAATTTTGGTGATGGCTACGACTTAATTCGTGTGGACGACGCTTATAATGGTATGGGGACGGAAAGTGTGGCTAGTGTGTTTTACTACAACGGTGAGAAAATATTGAGTATGGTGTCATCCGAAAACAACAGTGGCAACAAGGAGAAAAATCAAAAAGGATATTACGAGTTTAGCACCCATTTTAGTTTTAATAAAGAAAACCATACCCTATCTGCCGCTCAAACCGGCTTTACAATTGATGAGAAAACGGGCAAAAGGGTGCTGACTAAGAAAATAAAAACCTGGAAATTCGAAGGTGATACATTACAGTTTTAGCTGATAGTTCTGATCACCTCAAGCCGCTTAGTTATATTTTAATAATGACATTGTAGTAGTTAGCTCGCCGTCTCTTTTGATTTTTGAACCTTAATTATTTTATTGTACACAGTTCTTACATCTTGTATTAACTCAATTGTGGGTGTCATATTTAATCCCGGCAGCCGGCCTGTTTCTTCTCTTTGGCTCGCCGTTATATTATTATAAGCGTCAATATTTATCGATCCACTTCCATCTGCTTTCTCATAATATTCGATGTTTGAGGATGGGCTGATATTTATTGTTTTAATTGACTTTTTTTTAATACCCGATTTAATAATAATCCGTTCATTAGTTAATCCGTAAAATGTATTTGCTCTTAGTTTGGCATCTATAATAAATCGTCCAAAAGTTACGATTAACCCAACTACAACAAACGGAATGGCAAGCATTGTGAAGGAAAGTGATGCCCCTTGGTTGATTACTGATACAATCCAAAAGGCAAGAATTCCACACCATAATAAACTAAATGGTATTATAAACTTATCTATTGCTCTAAATACAAGTCCTTTTTGGGGTTGCCCAACCCATATCAACCGCTCATGGTGTCCTAAATATTCTTGAAACTGCGTTGTTAGTGTATAGTCCATATTTTTTTGACTAATTAAAAACCCTGTTTTCTATTTTACAATCTCCACCGGAAAATCATTCCCAAAGCCATAACTGGCGGGGTATTGGCTATTGCCGCCATATTTTTTGATGAGCTCCGGTACGATGGTTTGTAAATAATTTTTCAATCCGTTTACCGTAATCATTTTATTGTTTGCGGCTTTCCCTTTCAATGCTTCTAATAAAGAATAAGTGAAAACGCCATGTCCTAGTTCGCCAAATTCCTTAGCCGTTTCGGTACTGCCGCTGGCTGCCATCCAGTGTGTACCCGTACTGCGCGATACTACAGCTAATGCTTTTTGTTGCTCCCCATCATGCTGCAACATTTTTTCAAAGGCACCCGCACTCTGGCAGGCATCCATAATGAATAACTGCTTTTGTGCCGGAATGGCTACTGCAAGGTTTTGCAGTTCTTTAGAGGATATTCCGTTTTTAAAAAGACTTTCTCCGCCATCGGCAACATCGGCACTCACCAAATAAAATTCTTTATTGGAGGGATGAATATATCCATGTCCGGCATAGTAAAACACAAATACATCCTGTGCTTTGGCCGATTTTTTAATGGTTTCAAAAGCCGTCATAATACCGGTTTTATCCGCTTGATCATCTGTGATCAAATAGGATTTTACAGTACCAATAATGGACTGGGCATCTTTTTCCAACTCCGCTTTAAAAGCCGTAGCATCGGGCACGGCATAGCTCAATGGGTTGATTTTATTTTTATATGCATTGATGCCTACCACCACAATATGTAGCGTAGCATTACGGTCTATTGGATCTACCACTACCGTATTTTTATGATCCGGCTTGATGGGCGAAGGCGCCGCCCCTTCCTTTTTATAATTTACCAAAATTTCATCGGGTTCACTTTCGGTACGCTGACTGTTTAGTGCTATGGCTCTGAAATTATTAACTCCGGGTAAAAGATCAATCCTATATTTTTTACTGTCTGTGCCATCATTATCGGTAACAAAAAGCCCGCGGGTAGCCAGGTTCAGGGCTTTGCCATTATGAAACAAACGGATTTCATCTACTTTATCTTCCGGGGCAGTTGCGTTTACGGTTATTTCGGCTACGCCGGTGGTATTGATGAAAGATGGAATATCATCGCTTATTTCCAGGTTGCGTTTGGCTTCGGCATATTGGATGGCGACTTTGGGTTTTGATTTAATATCATTAATATCAATATTCAATGGAGAAAATCTTTCACCGGCAATAATCCTGGCTAAGAGTTTGGGTGTATAAAATTGTTCATACAAATTAGCCAACGGAATTTGTTGGACACCGGCTGCAAAATACATTCTTTTTTGAGCCGATTCCGAAGCATCAAATCGGCCATCCGGCATGACTACTGCCCAATCATTATTCACAAATGAAATTAGAGAAGCCAACTCTCTTTTATCTGTGATATCCCAAATTCGAATAGTATGATCGTTAGCAGCAGAAAGTAATAATTGATCATCAGGCGAAAAATGTATTGAAGCTATTGCAGAATGATGACCTTTCAAAACCGAGACAATTTGCTCTGTTTGCAAATCATATATTTCAATTTCAAATTCATTTTTAAAAGAAACTCCTGCCATCAAACGATCATCTTTAGTCAACTGAAATTTATCAACTGCAAAATATAGCTTTTTCAATTCCTTTAAAGACACGGCATCATAAATAATGGTATATTGAACTCCTCTTTTAGTTTGATGTTCATAAGAAGCATACAATTTAGTTCCTGCATGGTTATAACAAAGCCATTGCAGCAAACCATTATTCTTCTCAACCTTAAGGATATCGCCGGTTTTGATATTGTAAACACTGATTCCACTTTCAACGTTTGCTCTGGCTAACTGTCCGTTTATTTTATTAACTGCTACATAATCCTTCAAAAATGTTTCATAACTGGCAAATGTATTCTGGTTACTCAATGATCCAATAGATAGCATTTTAAACTTTACATCATCCGATTTTTCTTCAAGAGTACGTAGCACTAGATTTTGATTGTCCACATAATGTACTCCCGAAACTTTATCGGTGGTCAAGTCTTTCAATTCTCCCGTTTCGGCATTATAAAAATTAATATTATAAAATTTGCTGCGTGCCGCTAATTGTTTACCATCCGGTGAGATATCAAAACTTAGCAAATCATTTTCAGCTAAAAAATTTTGGATTTGATAAGCAGGCGCACTTTTATTAATATCCCAATTGACAATGCCATTATTGGCAATATCATCAGCTATAATATAATTGGTTTGGGGTGAAAAAATAGCTTTATTGGGATTGGTAGAAGCCACTACATTATCATTAGTTGAAAACACAGGAAGACCAGTGGATGTAGACCAAACTATTGCCTGGTGATCCTTACCGGCAGAAACCAGGTATTTATTGTCAGTAGAAAATTTGAAATTGAAGATTTGTTCAGCATTAGCACCAATTTCCTGATGACCATATTGAACATTGTTGAAAAGTTTATTCCCATTACGAGCATCGTAAAATGAAATAGTTTTGGAACCGAATGTTTCTTTAACCGCCATCAAATTTCCATCGGAAGAAAATCTTACCTCTTCAAATTTTTTTAATTTCAAACGACCCAATTCCGCTCCTGAATTAGGATTGAAGAAAACATAATCACCATAAGCATTCCAATAAACAGCTTTGTCAGCTTTCACTATTGCCATGCCCTCCACTGACTTAAGATTGCTTAATATTTTTTCCTTTTTTCCTGAAGGCAAATGCACTTTTACAATATCTGTATTTTCATAACTATCAAAAGGGCTATACAATAAATAGGAACCGTCTGAAGCATACAGTACTTTCTGAAATTTGCATTCTTCATTATCAGAAAATATTTTTTCAACAATTGAATTTTGAGTATTCAGTTTGAATAGTTCCCATTTTTTTCCACCTACACTGGATCTATAATAAATAAAGTTCGATTGAGGTACCGCAAAAAAATCTTTAAAGAATCCTTTATCATCTAATTTATTAAATACCAATTTTTGGCTTGCCATTTCCCACATAGAAATTTCTTTGCTCCCGCCTCTAAAAAAATATTGATCATCTGACGAAACACCCACAAAACTAAAAGCGTCTCTTCCCTTTTCGCCAATTAGAGAATTGATTTCTTTTTGGGTTTTGATATTCCAAATTTTGACCGAATTATCTCTGCCACCCGTAATTAAATACTGATTATTCCCAAAAATAGCAGCATCACTCACTGCGGCTGTATGCCCTTTGGGTATCACCAGTCGCACTTTTTGAGCCATTGAAAAAAGGCAAATAAATACTAATGGAACTAATAGATATTGCTTCATGAATTTATTTTAATATCTCCACCGGAAAATCATTCCCAAAACCATAACTGGCGGGGTATTGGCTATTGCCGCCATATTTTTTGATGAGCTCCGGAACGATGGTTTGTAAATAATTTTTCAATCCGTTTACCGTAATCATTTTATTGTTTGCGGCTTTCCCTTTCAAAGCTTCTAATAAAGAATAGGTGAAAACACCATGTCCCAGTTCGCCAAATTCTTTAGCGGTTTCGGTACTGCCGCTGGCTGCCATCCAGTGTGTACCTGTACTGCGCGATACTACGGCTAATGCTTTTTGTTGCTCCCCATCGTGCTGCAACATTTTTTCAAAGGCGCCCGCGCTCTGGCAGGCATCCATAATAAATAACTGCTTCTGTGCCGGAATGGCTACGGCAAGGCTTTGCAATTCTTTAGAGGATATTCCGTTTTTTAAAAGACTTTCTCCGCCATCGGCAACATCGGCGCTTACCAAATAAAATTCTTTATTGGAGGGATGAATATATCCATGACCGGCATAGTAAAACACAAATACATCCTGTGCTTTGGCCGATTTTTTAATGGTTTCAAATGCCTTCATAATACCGGTTTTATCCGCTTGATCATCTGTGATCAAATAGGATTTTACATTACCAATAATGGATTGGGCATCTTTTTCCAACTCAGCTTTAAAAGCTGTAGCATCGGGCACGGCATAGCTCAATGGGTTGATTTTATTTTTATATGCATTGATGCCTACCACCACAATATGCAGGGTAGCATTTCGGTCTATCGGATCTATCATTACCGTATTTTTATTTTCCGGCTTGATGGGCGAAGGTGCCGCCCCTTCCTTTTTATAATTTACCAAAATTTCATCGGGTTCACTTTCGGTACGTTGACTGTTTAGTGCTATGGCTCTGAAATTATTAACTCCGGGCAAAAGATCAATCGTATATTTTTTACTGTCTGTACCATCATTATCCGTTACAAAAAGCCCGCGGGTAGCCAGGTTCACGGCTTTGCCGTTGTGAAACAAACGGATTTCATCTACCTTATCTTCCGGGGCAATAGCGCTTATGGTTATTTCGGCTACCCCGGATGTATTGATAAAAGATGGAATATCATCTTCTACTTCAAGATTGCGTTTGGCTTCGGCATATAAGACTCTTGCCCTAGGCTTGGGTTTGAAGTCTATGTGTGGAATAGGATCGAATACTTCCCCATTTTTAAGTCGAGTGAATAAACCAGGTGTAAAGTATTTTTCAAAAACTTTATCAATAGAAATTATTTCTCTATTCTTTAGATAATATAAGCGTCTCATCCCATTTTCTGTACCATCAAATCGTCCGTCTTTAGCCACAAATACCCAGTCCTTGGAATTTTCAAAAATATAAAGCGTGCCAAAGTATTTACCTGAAATTGCATCATAGGCATTGATTGTTTTATCTTCATTAATAGTGTATAAGATGCTGTCATTTTTAGAAAACTCAACTCTTTGAACAGGAGAGCTTATATTCGTTAAGCGAAATTTATATGGGCCAAAAATAGTTTCAGCCACAGCTCCGCTTTCTGTTTCATAGGTAGTAATAATGGATTCAATTTTATTATTACCATACATGCGAATATTTCTTTTGTTGCCGATGAACTTTGGAGTAGTAATTTCAATTTCTTTACTGCTACCATCGGTTAAATTCAGTTCATAAATTTTTTCCATTCCCAAAACGCGTACTGTTTGACCTCCTATTTTCTTTATCTGATAAATATAGTAGGGAAAATTATTGATTCCCTCACTCATAATTCCTGAATCATTGCCTTCCGATAGTGTTTTGTAATCAGCAGGATTGTATGAGAATGGATGCTTCGCAAGTAGCTTTCCACTATTCATGTCAATAATGCGCAAAGTACCTTTAAACTGAACTTCGGCTGCAGCCATAATTTCGTTGTCCTTGTCAACCACGATCAGGTCATTTGTACGAGCCAGGTTTTTATCGTCATATCTACGATTTTCCCAATCATCTCCTTTTAAAAAGCTTGTGCCAAAAATAGTTTGAACTTGTTTCGTTGTTGTATTGTATTTAATAAAATTATATCCCTCCATATTGTTAGTATAGCTTATAGCATACATTATAGATGGTTTTTTAGAAACAAAAAATTCGGGGACAGTAGGGAATGGGTTATATTTTGAACCTAAGGGATCTGAAAAACCTTTTAATACAAATGGGGTATTTCTTTTTGTATTGGCATTGTAAATAGAAAATCCTTTTCCCTCATAGCCTAATAGAAAACTATCTTTATTTATTCTTAAAGAACTCAATTGAGCATCAGATTTTATTGGCAAAGTATCGTAGTTTAGTGTTTGCAAACGGTTAAGATCAATCAAATAATTGGTTGATAAATTATGGTAGAAATTATCTTCACTTTTGTTATAGTAGTCTTTTTCTTCAGCAAATGAAATCAGATCCCCATTCCGGTGTATAGATGCAAATTGAATATTTGGCAATGTTTGAGATATTAATTCTTTTGAAGATTTGCTTAAATCGTATTTGTATAATTTATTATTTAGACCGCAATAAATGATAGTATTTCCTTTGTTTGATAGCGCTCCCAATCTGATTTCGTCAACCCCAATTATTTTAGTTTGGTTAATAGTTTTATTGTTGTTAGAAATAATGATAGCATCTTGTTTGTCGTAGCGGTTTGATTTAGTGGTGTAAAAGAAGTTTTCAGTATTATAGGTTGATTGCATTTGTACATTTCTGTCGTTGCTTATAAATGCATAAGGTTTGTTATTATAAATATCCCACACCGTATATCCTAAACCCTCTTTTTTTCTGTGGCTTTGAAAACTGAATAAAGATGTTGAAGCATAAACAGTAAAATCATACCTATTAAATTCTTCTACATTCTGGTATTCATTTGAAAGCTGACTTACCATATCTACCTTTATCAATTCCTTTTTGTTGTCCAGATCCAAAACCTGGTATCCTTTTTCGTTAAAGTTGATTACCCTGCCAGATGATAGGGGGTAGAAATAACGAATATATGTACCCCAAATATTTAATTCGGGTAAATGCCAATAATCCTTTACCTCACCTGTAATTACGTTAATATTTCTTACCATCCTGCCATCAGATTGCACTCCATCTTTCAATTTAGGACCACGAGATATATCATATATAGTTTTTGAGTTCTGTGAGAAAATAAAATCAGACATTACATTTTGTATGGTGTTGATTAACTTTCCTGTTTCTGTGGAAAAAATTTTAAGTTCATTATTTTTTGTAGTAAAGGCGATCAGGTTGCCGTTGGGAGAAAGGTGTAAATACTTCAAATTGTGGACATCGTCACCGAAATGCTGTGTAATTGATTTATTACTTATGGGGAAGGTAAATAACTGTTTATTCGTACTAAAATCCCACATTATAATTTTCCATTCATCTGCGGTATAATAATATTTACTCTTATCGTCAATCAGGATATTCAATATTTTTCCATCGTGTGCCGATGGAATCACTATATTTCCCGTTTGAGACAGTGAACAAAAGCAAAATGAAAACAATGCTATCAAAATTGAAAATAGTTTTTTTGTCATAAATTTTCTTTAGAAAGTCAGATTGCTTTATTATTTTAATATCTCCACCGGAAAATCATTACCAAAGGCATAACTGGTCTGATAAACACCAAAGCCAAAGTTTATTTTTCAAACAATGGCTTTGGGTATAGTTTATTTATATAAGATTAATTATGTTTTATTTCCACCATCAACGGTACTACGCTACCGCCTGTAGGTGTGGGTTTATCATCATCTACTACTGTAAGGTTACGGGTAGATAATTTCTTAGTACTAAAGCCTACTTTATCTTTTGTATATTCTATTTTCGATTTATCAATTAATTTATTGCCTAAAACCGCTTTAATTTTATCGCTCAAAGCTCCTTTCATGGTGTTCATTTTTTCTACCATGGCTTTGGCATCTAATGCAGTAGCGGAATACAAAATCAATAAATAGTCGCGACCTTTATTTTCATCCATCTTTATAACCTTGGAATCCGAAGGAAACGCAATAGTGCTATTGCCACCTACTAAGGTTGAAATATTATCAGCAAATGGAAGTATCAAATTTACTTTTCCTGTAAGATCGGTAGCAAAAGCATAGATATAGGCTTCTTTATCTACATTCAAATAAAATCTAAACTTCGTTCCGCTACTATAGGTTTCCTGCATGGTATAAGCTACCAAATCTTCCTTAGCCACTGGTTCATCATCTTCCACAATCAAATTTCTTGTAGTGGTTTTTTTGATGTGCATATCATCGCCCGTATTCAACTTAAACTCTACATCGCCTTTTAATTCAAAAGTATTTTCTACCGGTTTAGGCTTAGGCTCTGGTTTGGGTTGTGGTTTTGGATCGGGTTTAGGATCCGGTTTGGGTTGGGGTTTTGGCTGTACTTTTTCAGCCGGTTCTGGCGTATTAGGATTGGCATATACCTGAATAGCCATTAATCCCGAATTTTTGAAATCATTGTAGCGCATCCAAATAAAGCCACCATCGCCCCAGCCGGTACCCCAACTGTTGAGTACTCTAAAAGCACCACCATCTTTAGCATCGTCATAACCAACGATGGTCATGGCATGCAAGCCATGTTTC
>JBDHYK010000009.1:0-32841 GCA_039811305.1 Niabella sp. | reverse complement strand
CTGATGTTTTTTGGCTGTGAAAAAACAAAGCCAGCAAAAATTATGAAAGAGAGATGGTTTCGGAAACGGTTCAGTTCTTAAAGAAAGATACATTTTATATCCGTTTAGCATTAACTTATTCGCCAGAAATAATAGCCAAAAGGGTAGTTGCAAAAGGTGATGTATTGGACTCTGTGGGTTATATAAATGAATTCAATAGCCTGAACTCATTAAGGGCGTATTATTATTACCAGCTGCAAAACAGGTATAATCTTCATCCTGCTGCAATAGAAAATCATGTAAAAAAGGAACATCCTTCTTTTTTCTCAGTTAAAATTGAAAATATAACCGTGCCTCGTTCTGCTATTCATTATGAATGTCCGCCTGGGTTGTTTTTAATCCTGATATGCTGTATTGCGACTGGCCGGAAAATGTGGGGGGCGGCAGCCCCTGTTATTTTCTTGATACTGAAACAGGGCTGTATGAATCCTGTTTGGATGAAAACAGTGAATCATCCGGTGCCGACTGCCCTGGTGCTAAGGAAATTGCAAAGAAGTTTAACTGTACAGAGGATTATTTTCATAAAACATTAAAAGACCAGATAATTGACGATTTTAAATCTAAATTGCCTAAAGATTGTGAAAACCCTGATATATGCATAAACCAAAAAAAAAGGATTGTATTATGTTTAAATGTCAAAACAGTACAAAATCATTAAAAACAGATACTCCTTTATCAAAATATCGTCAAGAGTAATAAAAATCTATATAATATGCAAAAAACATTTGGGCGTGTTTGGTTATATAATTTTGAAGAAAAGGTGAATTTTATCTTGCTAAAAAAATCATTCGGTGCGAATTTTCGGGTGCGAAAAAATATAGGATCTATACACAGCGATGAGGATTACAAAACATTAGACATTTTGTTGGATGTGTTAATCAACAATTATCAAACAATACAAAAATCAAAAGTTAAGCATATTGGGATACTCATTAATATCACGTATCAGAAGCAAGCCAACTGGAACGTAAGTCGGGAACAAATGAATAAACTAAGTTTTTTAAATGCTGTATTATGTGTAACGGCATACGAAGCATCAGACGAATAAAAATATATATGATACAAAAAATATTCGGATATGTTGTTCTTCACAATCGTAAGAAGCAAGTACATTTAACGCCATTGAAAAAAGTATTTGGTAAAAAATTTGATGTGCATAACAATAGAGGGTCTATAATTAGTGACGACAACCACACAACATTAGATACTTTGTTGAATGACTTAATTGACAATTATCATTTACTGAAAAAATCGAAGGTGGAAGATATGAGTATTTATATCATTCTTAAATATAAAGAGCAAGCCAACTGGAGCGTAAGCCCGGAGCAAATGAATAAACTAAGTTTTTTAAATGCTGTACTATGCGTAACGGCATACGAAGCATCAGACGAATAAAAATAGACATTATGAGGGAAACAATTTTAGAAATCACAGGTCGTTTTCAACTATCAGGCAACAATGCCAAACTCAGACCATTAAAAAAAGTGTTTGGTTCAACATTTACAATAAAAGAAAAAAAGGTACTTTAGAAGTAACAGCGTACTTTAAAACGTTAAGCATCTTATTAAACCTGCTGATTAATAATATAGAATTGTTGGAAAAAAATAAGATAGATACTATTGCAATAAATTTAGATATACTTTATAAAAACCAATGTAACTGGGAAGCAACCATTGAGGAAGTAAGAAAACTTAGCTTTTTAAACGCCACGCTGAATATATCTGTAAACAGAATAAGCTTGTAAAATAATTTATATAAATAATAATACGTAATTATGAAAAAGCCATTCATTACCCTTGTCTTTCTTAGCAGTCTGATTTTACTGATGTTTTTTGGCTGTGAAAAAAACAAAGCCAGCAAAAATTATGAAAGAGAGATGATTCCGGAAACGACTCTGTTCTTAAAGAAAGATACATTCTATATCCGTTTAGCATTAACTTATTCACCTGAAATTATTGCCAAACGGGTAATTGCAAAAGGTAATGTATTGGACTCTGTGGGTTATATAAATGAATTCAATAGCCTGAACTCATTAAGGGCGTATTATTATTACCAGCTGCAAAACAGGTATAATCTTTATCCTGCTGCAATAAAAAATCATGTAAAAAAGGAACATCCTTCTTTTTTCTCAGTTAAAATTGAAAATATAACCGTGCCTCGTTCAGTTATTTATCATGAATGCCCGTTAGGGCTTGTTTTTAATCATAATATGCTGTATTGCGACTGGCCGGAAAATGTGGAGGGCGGCAGCCCTTGTTATTTTCTTGATACTGAAACAGGGCTGTATGAACCTTGCACTGATGTTGATGAAGATGTAAGTGGCATAGATGATGATTTTTCTCCTCCTGATTGTAAAATTGATAATAATTTGAACTTGAAGGTACATGAATTCGTTGCTAAATGTTGTAAACAGAGTATTACTAATGCACGAGGCTGGCCTGGAGAATATGAAAATTACCTAATGTCTGCTATTAAACAAAATAAGAACACAACTCAAAAGTACAAAACTGCATGGAAGCTATTAAATTCATTAGAATATAGAAAATAACTAAACATATACGTAATGGAAAATAAAGAAAATTTTTATGCCGAAGGTCTTCTTAAAAAAGAAGTTCGCGAAACAAACTTTGTTGAGTATGAATGGCTGATTGTTCAGGTTGAAGCAACATCCTTAGAAGAAGCAAAGCAATTTGCAAACGAATATTTCAACGAGTATAATGGTAGTTACTTAAATGGTAATGGGAATATGTATTATATAAGTTTTATTTCCTTATTGTACATACATCCATTCATTGATCTTTCAAATGGTAAGGTTACGGAAATATATTCGCTCAGCTTCCCCGACAAGGAATTATTTGACAAATGGCGTAATTCAACGCAAGGGTTTATTTCTTAAAATACATAGTTCATGGAAGCTAACAAATTCAATGGAAGATAGAAAATAGAAAACGATTTTATGAATACAGGTGATTATTATTATGCAGAGGCATTGGTTAAAAAAACCAGCCCTGACCCCAGTTTTACAACAAAATATGAATGGCTGATACTCCAAATTGACAACGCTGATGAGGATTCGGCACGCGAGAAAGCTGAAGCATATATGAAAGAGCATTATAATCGTTCTTATCAGGGAGGAGTATGGATTGACCTTACGTTTTTAAGAATACTAGCTGTCAATCCAGCGATAGAGAATGTGCATAAGGAAGTAATGGAAGTGTACTCCTGCAGCTTTACAGATTTGGAAGCTTTTGAAAAATGGAACTCAGATTGACCTTGTTCTAAAAGAAAACTTTTATAATTAAATGTCAAAGCAGTACAAAATCAGTGAGTACTAGAGTACTGTTATATAAGTAAAAAAAATGATTAAAGGGATAAACAGGATTTCGGGTTTATTTTACTTGGATGGTGAAAATATACGTTTTGCTGCCTTACCAAAAGCCTTTGGTAAAGATTTTAAGATTAGAAATGGAGTTGGGAGTTTATTGTTTGTTTATAACGAAAAGACATTGGATGCTTTATTAGATACGTTAATAAATAATTATCAAATACTAATGAAGGCAAAAGTTGAGAAAATTGAAATAGATATTAACATTGCATATAAAGAGCAAGCCAACTGGAGCGTAAGCCCGGAACAAATGAATAAACTTAGTTTTTTAAATGCTGCACTATGCGTAACGGCATACGAAGCATCAGACGAATAAAAATAGACATTATGAGGGAAACAATTTTAGAAATCACAGGTCGTTTTCAATTATCAGGTAACGATGCCAAACTCCGGCCATTAAAAAAAGTGTTTGGCCCGACATTTACAATAAAAGAAAAAATAGGTACTTTAGAAGTAACTGCGTATTTTAAAACGTTAAGCATATTATTAAACCTGCTGATTAATAATATGGAATCGTTGGAAAAAAATAAGATTGATACCATTGCAATAGATTTGGATATACTTTACAAAAACCAATGTAACTGGGAAGCAACCATTGAGGAAGTAAGGAAACTTAGTTTTTTAAACGCCACGCTGAATATATCTGTAAACAGAATAAGGAGTAAAAAAGATATTAAATAAAAATATAAAGCATGCGATTTAAATACTTAAATGTGCAACAGAAAAGAAATGTGATTATAAGAATAATTTAAGCCTAACTGTTAAAAAGTTTATTGGAAACTGTTGCAGAGCCTCTATTTGATCAAAATTTCCCGACGAGCTGAAGAAAAAACGCTTCAGGAAATAAAAAATAATAACCGGCAAGATAAGTATGAAACAGCTTTCAAGTTGCTTCAACGTGCTGAATATAGAAAGTAAATTATTACACAATTAAAATAAAATTAAATGTCGAACGGTATAGATGTGTATTATGCTGAAGCTTTGGTAAAAAGTGAAAGCCCCGACCCCAACTTTATAACAACCTATGAATGGATTATCCTACAGGTAGATACCCAAGATGTAGATATTGCAAAAGAGAAAGCGCTTCAATATATGAAAGAGCATTACAACCACTCTTATCAGGGAGGGGTATGGATTGATGTAAGTTTTATCAGAATTGTAACGATGAACCCTTCTGT
The DNA here is from genome assembly GCA_039811305.1 of Niabella sp. Classification (GTDB taxonomy): domain Bacteria; phylum Bacteroidota; class Bacteroidia; order Chitinophagales; family Chitinophagaceae; genus Niabella. Next base: position 28,239 of record JBDHYK010000009.1, on the reverse strand, counting down.
TGAAACAGAGAAAAGAGATGTAATGGAAATATATTCATGCTTTTTCACTGATTTGCAGGCATTTGAAAAATGGAGAGAAGCCTTTTTAAACAGACCAGAATAGTATCCTAATTTCTGATATGAAACAAAACAGGAACACAACTCAAATGTAAAAAATCGAATGGAAGCTATTAAATTCAATGAAATATAAAAAACGATTTTATGAATACAAGTGATTATTATTATGCAGAGACATTGGTTAAAAAAACCAGCCCTGACCCTAGTTTTACAACAAAATATGAATGGCTGATACTCCAAATTGACAACGCTGATGAGGATTCGGCACGCAAAAAAGCTGAAGCATATATGAAAGAGCATTACAACCGTTCATATCAGGGAGGAGTTTGGATTGAGCTAACGTTTGTAAGAATATTAGCTGTTTGTCCTGCAATAGAAAGTGTGCATCAGGAAGTAATGGAAGTGTACTCATGCAACTTTACAGATTTAGAAGCCTTTGAAAAATGGAAAAACGCAGAGATTGGCTAAAGGGCAAATGAATTAGATAAAAAGAATAACAACAATAAAAAAATAATATGCGAAACTTCAAACTTGTTATTATAACGGTATTAGTACTTAACGGAACTGTAGGTTATTCACAACATACTGCAATTGTTCAAAAATTAACGCTCATCAACCGTGCTTTTACTTTGAAAACGGATAGTTTATTTCGGTCAGATTTGTCCAAGGATTTTTCTGTAAGTACTTATATGGGCAGTGCCGCTTTATTCAGCCTAAGGCAGGTTGTCCAAAACTATAAAATAGATTCAATGGTACTGGATAATGTGCAACAGCAAGATAGTTTTTATGTAGCCGATGTAAAAATTATGGGTGGAAAAGATAGTACTACCAAGTTTTATTTTAATAAACAAAACCAATTACTACGAGCTGATTTGTTTGACAATCTTTATGGAATGGATAGAAATAAGCCGGCAGTAAAAGTGGCTGCCATTCCTTTTGAAGACCATAACGGCTCCATTGTTTTACTCATTTCTTTGAATGATAATAAACGCAAACTTCGTTTTTTGTTTGATACCGGAGCAGATGGAATGATGATTAATACGGCACTAGCCGACACCTTGGGGTTAATAGTATCAAAAGAACAAAAAGCATCTGTAGTAGGTGGTAATATTAATATTAAAGTCTCTGAAAATAATAGGGTACACCTGGATGACTTTGTTTTGCCGCACCAAAGTATTGCTATTTTTGGAAACACGAATCCCGATCATGATGGAATTATTGGTAATACCATAGCTAAAAAATATATCACCCAAATAGATTATAATAAAAAAGAAATGATACTTTATACTTTGGGAAAAATGAATATACCTGGCGTAGCAATGAAACTGCCAGTATATACAACTACCGGAAATATTCTATTTGATGCCGAACTAAAAATGGAAAACAATCAACCAATACCCTGTAGCATTACATTTGATACCGGTGCCGGGTATGATTTAATTGTTTTTCGACCTACAGTTTTGAAGCATAAAATGTTGGTAAGTGGTTTTGTTGCCGATTCCACTGGAAGTACTGTAAGTATGGGTATTGCCACCCCCGTATTTCATGGCAAGGCTAAATCAATTACATTCATGCCAAAGTGGAAACTTAATAATTTCCCAATAACACTAATGGGTGCTAGTACATCGGGTGCGAGGTGGAATCCTGATGCTTCCGGTTCCTTGGGAATTCGTTTTATCGCAAAATATAATTTTACCATTAACCTGGTAGACCGATATATTTCGTTTGAAAAGAGTTTGTAGGCGAAATGATAAGCAGAATGGATCCTGCCGATTGAGTGGGTTGATTTAATGTTGACGAAATTAGAATTTTGATGCAATCACACCGGAACTCACGCATACGGGAAAAAAGATAAAGAACCCAATGCAAAGCAACCGTAAAGAACAAACGTATCAGGTATCTTTTTTAATTTGCCACAGTAACGAACCAAATTTGCAAGCTGGTTGTTGTACAATCGGTACAGTATCTTTGGGGCAAAGAAATAAATTGTGATGAAATCAATACTTAAAATATTAGGTTGGCCGTTTATAATTTTAATAAAGGGCTACCAATATATTATTTCTCCCTGGTTGGGTCCGAAATGTCGTTATACACCCACCTGCTCCCAATATGCAGTAGATGCTTTCAAAAAATATGGGGTATTTAAAGGGTTCTGGCTATCCCTAAAGAGAATTTCGCGTTGCCATCCCTGGGGCGGACATGGGTACGACCCTGTGCCCTGAGTACTCAAGTCTCTGTCAAAACTCACATAAATATTGTAATTTTCAAAAAAATAGCTGGTGCATGATAATTGGTGTGGGCATAGATATAATTGAAGTAGAACGCATAGCGGAGAAAATGGAAAAGAAGCAGGGGTTCAAAGAACTGGTGTTTGCCGCAGAAGAAATAGCTTATTGTGAGCCCAAAACTCATAAATACGAACATTATGCCGCTCGTTTTGCTGCTAAAGAAGCATTTTTGAAAGCATTAGGTACCGGTTGGGCTACCGGCACTGCTTTCAATGAAATTGTTGTTACATCCGACAGTTTGGGGCAGCCAAAGTTGAAAATTATTGGTACAACGGCGATTACGCTAAGTCATATTAGTACAAATCACATTAAAATATCAATCAGTCATATTAAAAAAATGGCTACCGCTGTGGTAATTATCGAAGATGCATTAGCAGAGCAGAGCCCCGTCTAAAGGTTCATGTATTTTTCTACAGGCAGGCGGTTTTGCAGGCTTCGGCCCAGGGTGAGCTCATCTGCGTATTCCAGTTCACCACCAAAAGCAATGCCCCGTGCAATCGTAGTGGTTTTAACCGGCGTATTCTTAAGTTTTTTCTGAATATAATAGATCGTAGTATCTCCCTGAATGGTAGGGTTTAAGGCAAAGATGATCTCTTCTGTTTGTTCTGTGCGTACACGTTCAACCAAGGCTTCAATATGTAGTTGGTCGGGGCCAACCCCGTCTAAGGGGGAGATGATTCCACCTAAAACATGATACAGGCCATTGAACTGTTGTGTGCTTTCAAGTGCAATCACATCTCGGATGGTCTCTACCACACAAATAATGTGTTGCTGCCGAAACGAGTTGGAGCAGAGGGCACAAAGATCGCCATCTGAAACATTGTAGCAGCGCTTGCAAAACCTGATTTCGTGGCGCATGCGCGCAATCGCCTCACTAAGCTGCTGTGTCTGCTTTTCATCTTGCTTTAAAAGGTGCAAGGCTAAGCGCAGGGCTGTTTTTCTCCCAATTCCTGGAAGTCTGGCAAACTCATTCACCGCAGATTCTAAAAGAGACGAAGAAAAATGCATCCTGCAAAGGTAATAAGGAAGGCGGTATTGTGGTTTTTATTTCCCAAAATATGAAAAAATAGAAACAGCATGAACTGGAATGCACCCTCTTGTAACTGAATGATTTATTTGCATGAACTCACTTGTTGTTCCGGTTGTGCTTGCCGTTTCCTCCCCGATTTTGCCGGGTGTATTTCAAATTCCCCCTGCTGAAGCTACACAGTAATAAACCGAAGATACACTCTTGCTTATCTTTTGATTTTCAAATCTTTAACGATGGTGTATCTAATAATTGTCGCACAAAACGAATATCCTATTTATGGTCTTTCCGAACGAAGTGAGGAATCTTCCCCAATATTCAGGAGATCTCGCCCTGCGGCGAGATGACGTTCGCGAGCATTTTGGAACCCATTTTTACCCTGACCGAATAAGATTTGGCTATAGATCCTTATCTTTGCAGCGATAAATCCTATTGAATGCTCGAGATTTTCGTTACAACACTGATGGCCTTTATAATTGCTTTTTTTGCTATGCCGGTAGTAATAAACATCGCCGATAAAAAAAAATTATTCGATCTACCTGATGAAAGGAAACTTCATACAACCCCTATAGCGTCTTTAGGTGGCGTTGGAATTTTTTTGGCCGTAGTTTTTTCTTGTCTTGTTGGTATCAGTTTTACCCATGAAGGCAGTTTTCAATATTATTTTGCTGCTCTTTTTGTTATGTTTGCAATTGGTTTCAAGGATGATATCATTGCTTTGTCGGCTACTAAAAAGTTTGTAGCACAAATATTGACGGCTGCTATAATTATTCATTTAGGGGGTGTTCAAATAAGCAGCTTTTACGGAATTGGAGGTATTGAAGAACTACCCGAATCCTTGGGTGTACCCATAACTTATTTTACTATTATATTGATTACCAATGCATATAACCTGATTGATGGAATTGACGGTTTGGCGGGAACTCTTGGATTTGTGTCGGCTATTTTATTTGGAGCCTATTTCTATCTGGCAAGCATGATTGATTATGCTGCTTTTTCCTTTTCATTGGCAGGTGCTTTACTGGCTTTCCTGATTTTCAATTTTAGTCCGGCAAAATTATTTATGGGAGATTCCGGCTCCCTTCTAATTGGAACAACCCTGTCTATCCTGGTTTTAAAATTTATTAATGTGGCGGGGAATCCTGCTTCGCACTTCCCAATAGAGAGTGCTGTAGCATTAGGTATTGCTGTGATAGTGGTTCCTTTAGTTGATACCATTCGGGTTTTTGCTAGTAGAATGGCTAACGGCAAATCACCGTTTACCCCCGACCGTAATCATATACATCATTTGCTTTTCGATAGGGGGATGACTCATAGTTGGGTTGTTTTTTCCTGTGTTAGTGCTACACTCATCTTTGTGCTTCTAACCTTTTCTTTTCGCCATTTGGGTAATTTTATCTTAGTTGTATTGTTGTTTTCTGTTTCTTTTTTCGCCTTGGGAATTTTGTTTTACTCTCAATCCCGACGGAAAAAAATTGGTCAAAAGCGCGCAATGGATGAGCAAAGACAAAAAATAGCTACAAAGGTGATCTCGATAGATACCAAAAAGCAAGAATTCAGCGAAAGAACCCGATAAAGGGTTCTTAACAAAAACAAACCCGTTTACGTTTCTAATTGGCACAACCGGTAGTGGCTCTAACGCCTTAACCTTCCGTTAGGTTTTGAAAAGCGTACTATTGGGTTTAATTGTACCTGCCGGCAAGAATTATTTATTGTATTTTCTCGATGCTGAGTCTTTATTTCGATCTGTTCAAATAGAATTACCGTGCCTTTTTTGTTCTACCCCCTTTTACAACCTACCTTTGTTACTCATTTTTTATTTTAATACAAAGCAGCGTGAATTTTACCGAATTTGGTTTTGACAGCCGCCTGATGGAAGGCATAGAAGTTTCTAATTACCAGATCGCCACACCGGTTCAGGAAAAAGTGATCCCTCATATTATGAAGGGTGAGGATGTGATGGCAGTTGCCCAGACCGGTACCGGCAAAACTGCGGCGTTTTTGCTACCGCTGATACACCGGGCACTAACCGGCAACCCAACACAAGGAATACAAGCCTTAATTATTGTGCCTACGCGCGAATTGGCGATTCAGGTTTCGCAACATATGGAAGGACTTTCTTATTTTACCGGTATCAGCTCCATCGCTATTTATGGGGGTGGCGACGGCAATGATTTTGTTCAGGAGAAAAAGGCATTGACAATGGGTGCCGAATTTGTGATATGCACACCGGGGAAAATGATGGCACATATCAAAATGGGCTATGTAAAACTTAAAAGTCTGCAATACTTAGTGTTAGATGAGGCCGATCGTATGCTCGATATGGGCTTTTTTGATGATATTATGTTCATTGTCAGCCATTTACCAAAGAATCGGCAAACCTTATTGTTCTCCGCAACCATGCCGGCAAAGATTAAGGAACTTGCCAAAACCATTTTGCACCAACCTGCCGAAGTATCTATAGCCGTAAGCAAACCTCCGGAAAAAATAGTACAAAAAGCCTACCTGCTTGCAGAAACTCAAAAAATTCCTTTGGTACAGGAAATACTTTCTAACCGCAATTATAAAATGGTATTGGTTTTTTGCAGCAGCAAAGCCAGTGTAAAACAGTTAGCAAGGGATTTGCGGATGAAAGGAATAAAGTGTGGAGAAATACATAGCGATCTGGAACAGCAGGATCGGGAAGAAGCCCTGATTCAACTGAAAAGTGGCAGACTACCTATTTTGGTTGCTACCGATATATTGAGCCGGGGGATTGATATAGACAATATTGACCTCGTTATTAATTATGATATGCCCCGAAACGGAGAAGATTATGTACACCGCATCGGGCGTACAGCGCGTGCACAAGCGGGTGGCACAGCCATCACCTTAGTAACGCTAAAGGAAAAAAGAAAATTTATTGCCGTGGAAAGATTAATCGGCAAGGAAGTTCAAAAAATAAACCTGCTAACCGAATCGCCGGGGCCGACCACCCAAAAACGCGATTTTCATAAAAAAAATCATCCTTCTAAAAAAAGGTAGTGGCCACACGCCTTAAAAAAAGAGTGGCCACTACCTTTGCTGCTTAAATTCCCTTCAAAAAACTTTGATTAATATATTTTGCCACTTCAAACAGACTGCCTGTTTGTTGTTGCACGGCTAACTGCCTGTCGGCGCCGGTACCTTCTTCAAGGATTTTGTGTACATAGTCAATACGGTGTCTGCTACCGAGGTGATCAATTACCGGATCTAAAAAATCTAACAGTTCATAAATCAAGGCCCGGGTATTTACTTCTTCTTGTTTACCAAAATCAATTAAGTGCCCATCCAGCCCGTAGCGGCTGGCGCGCCATTTGTTTTCATTGATCAAAGCCCGGGAGTACTGAATGAAGTTTAGGTTTTTGCTTCGCAGCATGTAAATCCGCGCACAAATTGCTTGAAATAATGCCGTAATCGCAATTGTTTCATCCGTGGTCATAGGAACATCGCAGATTCTGAACTCTACCGTATTGAAGAAGGGATGTACTCTTAAATCCCACCAAATTTTTTTAGCATTATCAATACAATTGGTTTTAATCAGCATCTTCACATAATTGTCGTACGCCTCGATGCTTTCAAATGCATCGGGTATGCCCGTGCGGGGAAACTTCTCAAAAACCTTTGTTCGGTATGATTTGTAACCGGTTGCCCTACCTACCCAAAACGGAGAGTTGGTGCTCAACGCATAAATATGGGGAAGAAAATACCGGGTAGAATTTGCAATATGGTTGGCTATTTCCCTGCTTTCCATACCCACGTGCACATGCAATCCGAAAATCAGGTTGCTTCTTGCGGCTTCCTGTAATTCATTAATAATTTCGTTGTAGCGCACGTGGTCGGTAATTAACTGGCTTTTCCAATGGCTGAAGGGATGGGTACCCGAAGCGCCTAAAGTCAGGTCAAACTCATCTGCAATATTCCAAATCGTTTTTCGAAGCAGGCTTACGTCGTTATAGGCTTCATCAATATCATAGCAGATATCGGTACCTACCTCTACAACCGCCTGGTGCATTTCTGCTTTTACTTTGTCCTTAATGATTTTTTGGCCTTCCTGAACAATTCGCTGTTCATGGCTTTTTAATTCATAAGTTACAGGATCCAGCACCATGTATTCTTCCTCCACACCCAGTGTGAAACTTTTATAGTTCAGGCTCATCCTATTTTTTTTCAGGGATTAGAAAAATTACAACAATATTTTTTGTACGCTGTTGCTTACGTACTTACCCCAGGTTAGTTGATCGCCGCCATTGTTAGCCACTGCTTTTTCAATGGCGAAATTGGCAGCCGTTTCTACTACCCATTCAAAATTTTCAGCACCAACACTATTGATATCGGCATCTGGTGCGGGGTTGCAAAAATCTATCGCATAAGGTATATCGCCGCGAAATGCCAGTTCTACCGTATTAAAGTCGTAGCCTAAGTACTCGTTTATTTTTAACACGATATCTGTCATGCGCTGCAGTTTTTCCTGCGAGGGAGCAAAATCAGCCTGATACCTTAAATGGTGGGGGTTGCGAGGTTCGTAGGACATTATTCTGACATATTTTCCACCAATACAATAGCAGCGGTAATACTCTTCAAATACGATCTCTTCCTGCAATAGCATCACCAATTGGTTGGTTTCTTTATGCTTTTCAAAAAATTCTTCTTTATTATTCAGCCGATACACATGCTTCCAGCCTCCACCGGCAAAGGGCTTCATATAAGCCGGAAACCCGACTTCTTCAAAAATACTGTTCCAGTCTAACGGGTAGTCCAAATTGCTGTAAGATTCGGGACCGGTGTCGTCCGGCATATCATGCGAAGGAAGTATCGCCGTTTTTGGTACCGGAACGCCAATTTTTGTCATCAGGCAATTGTTAAAATATTTGTCATCGGCACTCCACCAAAAAGGATTGTTGATGACAGCCGTACCTGTAAGCGCTGCATTTTTCAGCCAGGTACGATAAAAAGGTACATCTTGCGAAATTCGATCTATAATTACAGAGTACCCACTGGGTTGCCCTTGCAGCGATTTGTCAATTTTTACAGGTTCAGCAACAATACCCTCTACATTTTTACTGTTTACTCTTTGTACAAAAGCTTCTGGAAACGATCTTTCCTTGCCGTGTAAAACTCCGATTTTTTTCATACCAATAACGTTTTGATTTGTTGAAAATAGATTGTCTTTGCCAAATATATTTTTTTGATTTAACAAAAACAAAAATATATTTTGGATATTGTATTCAAGCAGTGTGCCAGATTGCCTGCATTTGTGTATTTTTGACGCGATGGAGGCGATAATTGATGCGTATCTGGTTTTTGAACGAGCAGAAATTTTTTCAAAAAACTTAAAAAGAAACGTTGTTGTAGATTTTTTTCTACCCAAAAACTTTACGAAGGCTAAAGAAATTAACCTGTTATTAATAAATGACGGGCAGGATATGGCTACCATGAACTTTGGAGGTTTGCTGAACCGATTGTACCACGAACAGAGAATAGCTCCCCTTCTTTGTGCCGCCATCAGCACCTGCGAAGACAGGAGAATGGAATATGGGGTAGCCTCCGAGCCCGATTTCAAAGGGCGTGGCGCCAAAGCAGTCAAGTACACAGCCTTTGTTTTAAAAGAGTTGTTACCCTATATCCGCCGAAAGTATAAAATAGCCCGGTTTAAAGAACGAGCCTTTGCCGGATTTTCCTTAGGAGGCCTCAGCGCATTAGATATTTCCTGGAACCATCCCCGAATTTTTAATAAAGTTGGCATTTTTTCCGGTTCCTTGTGGTGGCGCAGCCTCAGCCAGGACGATCCCTTGTATGACGACCATCACCACAGAATTATGCAACAACAAATTCGAAAAGGGAAGGCCACTAAGCAACAAAAGTTTTTTTTCCAGTGTGGAGCACTCGATGAACTGGAAGACAGAAACCACAACGGTATTGTAGATGCCATAGATGATACCTTAGACACCGTTCATGAGCTGATCAATGCCGGCTGCCCCCTGGGCAATATCGTTTATTTAGAATTGAAAGACGGGAAACACAATGTAGCCACCTGGGGTAGGGCTATGCCTACATTTTTAGAATGGGGTTGGGGCACTCGGCATTAAAAAATAAAAAACAGATAAGAATGCAAAAACTTTTTTTTGTTATAGTACTATGCACTTCGCAGTTTCTTGCTTCTGCGCAGCCAAAAAGTGATTGGGCCCAGTACGGAAAATATCAGGAAGCCAACAAAACAGCACCCAAGGGGGGTGTTGTGTTCTTAGGAAACTCAATAACAGAGGGTTGGGCAGGCACCCATCCTAAGTTTTTTGCCTCCAATAATTATATTGGGCGGGGCATTGGGGGGCAGGTTACCTCGCAAATGCTGGCACGATTTAGAAGTGATGTGATCAACCTGGCTCCGAAAGCGGTTGTGATTTTGGCAGGCACCAACGATATTGCACAAAACAATGGCCCGATACCCCTGGCAGAAGTGATGAACAATATTATTTCGATGAGCGAGCTGGCAAAAACTAATAAAATAAAAGTAGTATTATGCTCTGTACTGCCAGCCAGTGAATATGGATGGCGTAAAGAATTGAAACCCGCCAATGATATCATCCAACTCAACAGCATGATTCAACAATATGCTCTAAAAAATAAAATTCCCTATGTTGACTATCATAAGGTACTAAAAGACGAACGCAATGGCCTCCCCGGCCATTATGCGCAAGACGGGGTGCATCCCACACCAGAAGCCTTCACGATTATGGAACAATTGGTGAAACCCGTTATTGACAGGCTGATCCATTCTAAAAAAAGGAAATAAATGCGAGTGCGATACTATTTTCAAAGGCATTCCAAACCGAATAGCTCGGAGACTCCTTACATGTATCCTATTGATTTTAATTGAGAATTTGGATCTATACCCCTAATATAGATTAAGTTTTAACAAAACAAAACTGACATACTGTCATATTTTTAGCTGATTTTTGTATCTTTGCACTCTTTCCTAAAAAGAAGATACATGCTAAATTTAACTCAACATAAAGTACACGACGAAGCCCGGCAAGGCGAAAGTTTTGCACCGTTTGCCGAAGATCCAAACCCTTATGCCAAAAAGTTCTACATAGAAAGTTATGGTTGCCAGATGAATTTTTCAGACAGCGAGGTGGTGGCCGCCATCTTAAACAAAGAAGGTTTTGGCGCCACCCGGAACTTGGAAGAAGCCGATCTGATTTTTATCAATACCTGCTCTGTTCGTGAAAAAGCCGAACAAACCGTGCGCAAACGCCTTTCCGAGTTTAAGAAATTGAAATCTCATAGGCCGGGCACCCTTGTAGGGGTATTGGGCTGTATGGCCGAGCGCCTGAAGTCGCAATTTTTAGAAGAAGAAAAATTGGTAGATATTGTTGTGGGGCCCGACGCCTACAGGAGTTTACCCCAGTTGGTAGATGAAGCTTCGGGAGGGCAAAAAAGTGTAAATGTACTGTTAAGCCGCGAAGAAACCTATGCCGATATTTCACCGGTACGCTTGAACAGCAATGGGGTTGGAGCTTTTGTAAGCATCATGCGGGGGTGCAATAATATGTGTACCTTTTGTGTGGTTCCGTTTACCCGCGGCAGAGAAAGAAGTCGCGATGCCGCCAGCATTCTGAGAGAATGTAGAGAGCTCTACGATGAAGGATACCGAGAGGTAACTCTTTTGGGACAAAATGTAGATTCTTATCACTATATTCCTTCAAATGGAAATGAAACGGACGCTGTAAATTTTGCCCAATTACTGGCATTGGTAGCCGATGTGTCGCCTGATCTGAGGGTACGATTTTCTACCTCGCATCCCAAAGATATTACCGATGAGGTTCTTTATACAATGGCGGCCTACGAAAATATCTGCAAATGCATCCACCTGCCTGTTCAAAGCGGTTCTACCCGTATTTTACAACACATGAACCGCACCTATACAAGAGAGTGGTACATGGCCAAAGTGGATCGTATTCGGGAGATTATGCCCGATTGCAGCATCACCTCCGATATAATTGCCGGTTTTTGTACCGAAACAGAAGAAGACCATCAGGATACCCTGTCGGTGATGGAGTATAGCAAATATGATATGAGCTATATGTTTTTTTACAGCGAGCGCCCCGGCACTTTGGCACAACGCCGTTACAAAGACGATGTAGCTGTGGAAGTAAAGAAAAGAAGGTTACAGGAGATTATTGAAAAGCAGAATCAACTTTCATTGGAAAGCTATAAAAAAGATGTTGGCCGCACCTATAAAGTGTTGATTGACGGCAACAGCAAACGTAGTGACACGGATTGGGTAGGGCGCAATTCGCAAAATAAAGTAGTCATTTTCCCCAAAAAGCTGCATGGCTTTAGCAAAGGCGATTATGTAAACGTAAAGATACATGATTGTACACAGGCCACTTTATTTGGCGAAATAGTGGTAGAACCACTCAACGGGTTGGCAGTGAATCACACAACAGGGGTACTGGCAGAAAAAAGATAGAATAGGTTGGGCAACAAGCTCTTAAAAAGAAATCATAAAATTATCCACAGTAAAGGATGGGTAAGCAAAAGGTTGAATTATTTATGGATTTACAATCAATAAAAAACCGATTTGGAATCATTGGCAACGCTCCTGAGTTGAACTATGCCCTGCAGGTGGCTGCGCAGGTAGCAAATACCGACCTAACCGTGCTGATCATTGGAGATAGTGGTGTGGGTAAAGAAGCGTTTTCATCTATTATTCATACGCTTTCTGCCAGAAAACACAATGCCTTTATAGCAGTGAATTGTGGCGCCATACCTGAGGGTACCATTGATTCTGAATTATTTGGACACGAAAAAGGTTCCTTTACCGGGGCCGTAGATTCCAGAAAAGGATATTTCGAAACCGTAAACGGAGGAACCATCTTTTTGGATGAAGTAGGGGAGCTGCCTCTTGGCACACAGGCAAGGTTGTTGCGTGTATTAGAGGCCGGCGAGTACATTCGGGTGGGATCCTCAAAAGTGCAAAAAACAGATGTGCGTGTAATAGCTGCCACCAATAAAGATTTGCTTCAGTTGGTGCAACAAAATAAATTTCGGGAAGATTTGTATTATCGGCTGAGCACCGTACCCATTCGGGTGCCCTCGCTTGCTGCCCGAAGAGATGATATCTTTTTACTCTTTAGAAAATTTGCATCTGATTTTGCAGATCGTTATAAAACACAATCGGTGCAGTTGGAGGATGACGCCAAACAACTCCTGCTGTCCTATCCCTGGCCCGGAAATGTGAGAGAGCTGAAAAATATTGCCGAACAAGTTTCTGTTCTTGCAAATTCTAAAACTGTGAATGCCAAAGAATTGGGTCGTTATTTGCAACCTTTTCCCAATAACAGACTTCCCGTAGTAATACCTTCGTCGCATACCGCTCAGGGAGAGTTTCATAACGAAAGAGAGATTTTATACAAACTTTTTTTTGACATGAAAAAAGATGTGAACGAATTGAAAAGGTTGTTTTTGGAGGTGCTGCAAAATCCGGAGGGTGTAGAACAACATAGTTCGCTTATTCACGAATTGAAAGAACTGCACCAGAACGAGCCCTATCCCAAACCGGTAGCCCCTGCCAATTATAGTTTGCAGCCGGTAGCCCGAATTGAGCAACCTGTAATTGTGGACGAACCCATTCAGGTGCATGAAGAAGTGATCGAAAGCCTCAACCTGATGGATCAGGAAAAAGAGTTGATTATTAAAGCGCTGCAAAAGCACAAAAGCAAGCGAAAAGACGCAGCATTTGACCTGGGAATCAGCGAACGTACCCTCTATCGTAAATTAAAGGAATATGATATTGAAGAAATATAAAAATAGATTAGGCGGAGTTTTGGTGCTGGCTCTGTTCGCCTGGGGTATCTCCCAGACAGGATGTGGAATTTATCGGTTTAAAGACGTTAGCATACCCGACTCCATCCGCACGGTACGCGTTATGTATATAGAAAACAAAGCATCGTATGTGAATCCGCAATTAGCGCCCAAGCTCACAGACAAGCTACGCCAAAAAATTGTGGGACAAACCCGCTTAAGGCAAACCAACAACGACGATGCGGACTGGGATATAATTGCTACCATTAAAACCTATTCTTTCAGTACCGCTGGTATATCCAACCAGCAGGTGAGCATGAATAAGTTGAACGTAAATATTGATGTAGTGGTAGATGATAAGAGGGCCGGCAAACGACGCCCCCCTCAGGCGGTTTCCCGTAGCTTCGATTACCCGGGTACCATGTCCCTGCAACAGGCCGAACAAAACCTGGAATCGGATATGCTGCGGGATTTGTCCGATGATATCTTCAATCGTATTTTTTCAAACTGGTAACACAATGAAGCAGTTGCTGCATAGTTTGTCCATTGAAATTTTATCCAAAAATTGGGAAGATTGCCTTTTGGATGAGTTGAAGGATCTTTCAGAGGCACATCCCTATGCCGGCACCCTTCAACTGCTCTACGCACTGAAACTTAAACAGGAGAACAAAGCAGAATTTGCGGGACAATGGCAGAAAACACTTTTGTACTTTGACAATCCTTTGTGGGTGAATCATGCGTTTACCGAAATGAAAGAAACAGAAGTAGCTGAAAATAAATCTGTTACAACTGATTCTGTTTCTGAGGAACTACTGGAAAATCCAGTACCCACCTCAGGAGAACCTACAGTACAAGAAACGCCTTTGCCCCAGTTTAAAATTAAAAAAGCAGCACCCCAGCAGGCAGAAATGCTTTTCACTCCTTATTATATGGTAGATTATTTTGCTTCGCAAGGCATAAAACTTGGGGAAGTGGAGGGGGCAGATCGGTTTGGAAACCAGCTAAAAAGTTTTACCGAATGGTTGAAACAAATGCGACGCCTGCCGGAAGCTGAAAAAGCAACCCGATTTTATCCGGGAGAAGAGAAAAAAGTTGAAAATATGGCTGCAAGCTCTATTACTGGAGAGGAAGCCATTACGGCCGCTATGGCCGAAGTGTGGGCGAAACAAAATAATCCGGAGAAGGCCATTGCCGTTTATCAAAAATTAAGTTTGCTAAATCCCTCTAAAAGTGCTTTCTTTGCAGCCAAAATTGAGCATTTAAAGAAATTATTATGACCCTTTTATTTGTAATTCTTATCATTATAGCCGCAGTTGTATTGGGACTGATTGTGCTGATTCAAAACCCAAAAGGTGGTGGGTTGGCCGGTACTTTCGGCGGCGTAGGTACCCAATTTATGGGTGTAAAACAAACCAATGACCTTTTGGAACGCGGTACCTGGATATTTGCCGCAGCCATTGGTGTATTAAGTCTTTTGGCCACTTTTTTCATTGCCGGAGGGGGTAGTTCAGGCACTGGTGGCAGGCTTCAGGATGTAGGGAACACTCCTGTACAACAACAAGCCCCGGCACCTGCAGCACCTGCAGTTCCGCAGAACACCACTCCCTTACCGGGAACACCTGCAAAATAAAACGTTTCCAATTTGCGATACAAGAACCCTGTTGGTATTCAAACCTTCAGGGTTTTTATTTAATATTGCTATAATAAACCCCGAGCATGGCCCGTAAAAAAAAATTAATACCGATAATCGCCCTGGTTTTGGTGGCAGGATTTTTTCTTTTTAAGTTTTTTGGACCCGCAACTGATAAGCCCAAAGAAAATTTTTTATTTATTAAAACCGGTACCGATTTGCCTGCTCTGAAACAACAATTGGTTCAGGAGGGGATTCTGAACCAACTCACCTGGTTTAATTTAACTGAAAAAGTACTCAAAATACATCGAGTTAGGCCTGGAAAATATGAAGTGCCAAAAGGTACGAGCATTTTCAGCCTGGTTCGGTTGTTGCGGAATGGACAACAGACTCCTGTGAATTTTGTAGTAACTAAAATACGCACCAGGGAGCAATTAGCCGGAAAACTGGCCCGATCTTTCGAATTTGATTCGCTATCCGCCATCGGGTTTTTAAGCAGTAATGATTCCTTAAAAAAATACAACTTAGATACCAACACGGCGATGGCGGCAGTATTGCCACTCAGTTACAAATCGGGTTGGGCCACCACGCCCGGTGCAGTATATGAGAAGTTTTATGAGGCGTATAAAACATTCTGGAATGCTGAAAGAAGAGAACAGGCAGCACAGCAGGGTTTGACGGTGTTGCAGGTAATCACACTGGCCTCGATTATTGATGAAGAAACCAATGCTACTGCCGAAAAAGGGAATATTTCCAGCGTATATTTGAATCGGATTGCCAAGGGCATGCCCTTACAAGCAGACCCTACGGTAAAATTTGCTTTGAAAAATTTTGGAATCAAACGGGTTTTAAACAGCCACCTGCAGGCAACATCTCCCTATAATACGTATAGAAACAGAGGTTTGCCCCCGGGTCCCATTTGTACACCTATGGAAGAAACCATCGAAGCCGTCTTAAACAGCCCTAAAACCGATTACCTCTATTTCGTAGCTAATAAGGCCTTTGATGGCACACATGTTTTTACGACTAATTATGCCGACCACATGAAATATGCTAAAGAATATCAGGAGGCACTAAATAATAAGCTGGCAGCCGCAAAACCGGCAGTAAAAATACCATGAAACTTTTTCAACGAGTTAGGAGAAACCTGCTTCGCTCGCGACCGGTTACAGCAGGGATCGCTTTTAGCAAGGCGACTACCTTTCCAGGGTTTAAAAACAAATCTCTATTTGAGGTTTTTGTTGCCACCAGGAGCCGAATTCTTAACGAAGGGATGATAGAACGTGCTTCGGCTATTTCCTACAATTTTGCAATGGCCTTTCCACCGGCCATCATATTCCTTTTTACGTTGATCCCCTATATTCCTATAAACAAAAGTTTTATCAACGAAATATATGGGCTCATTATCAGCATCGTGCCCGGGCCAAAAAACTATACCGCCATCATTAATTTTTTAAATGATTTCTTAACCCATCCGAGAAATGATTTACTGTCTATAGGTTTCCTGCTGTCTCTCTTCTTTTCGTCCAATGCAATTATGGGTCTGATGCGGGCTTTTGATAAAAATTTGCCCGGATTTACAAAAAGAAAAGGTTTTGCCAAACGATTGGCTGCACTAAGAATTACCTTGGTGTTGTTTTTGTTTTTTATAGTGTGTATTGCTGTTTTGGCAGCCAGGGTGGCCGTATTGAAATGGTTGGGAATTGAGAACAACCTCGTTGTGAGCCTGATCGCCAGCCTCAGGTGGGTATTGGTGATTGTTTTATTCTTCGTTATCAACTCTTATTTATACCGGGCGGTACCTTCTATTGAAAAAAAATGGAAATTCATAAATCCAGGGGCTGTATTATCTACTGTATTAATGGTGCTTTGCGTACTGGGTTTTTCCTGGTGGGTAGGCAATTTTGCCGCTTATAACAAATTGTACGGCTCCATCAGTGTAATTATTATTTTAATGGTGTTGATTTATCTCAACTCTTTAGTATTATTGATTGGTTATGAGTTGAATGTGAGTATTGATGCGCTTACAAAAAACACCAACCCGTCTCCAAACCGAGACATGCAACGAGATGAAGGAGTACAGCCCGGATGAATGATTGGGCTCCATTGTTTATTCTGCCACTCTAAAAAAAATCACCGCTATTACAAAAGCTGCCACTGTTTTTGAAGCGAAGTTTTATAGGCGTTGTCTGGTTCTTGCCTGTCATAATGCCCAGCCAGCATTTTTTGCCGAAATGCTTCATACAAAGTAACGGCACAGGCTACGCTGATATTCAAAGACTGTATGATTCCTACCTGTGGAATTATAAAATTTCCGTCTGCCAATGCGCGTACCTCATCACTTACTCCGCTGTGTTCATTTCCAAATACTAAGGCCGTGCTTTGGGTTAAATCTAATTGGTACAAATTGGTAGCACTGCTGCTAAGATGGGTGGTAAGAATGGCATCATGCTGTTTTCTTAAGACCTCAAAACATTTTCCTGCATCGTCATATTCGTGTATGGATAACCATTTTGCTGCACTGGAACTGCTTTTGGCGCCCCATTTTTTATGCCGTGGTATTTTGGTATTGAGAATATATATATCCTGAATACCAATAGAATCTGCGGTGCGCATGACCGCTGAAATATTGTGCGGATCAAATACATTTTCCAACACGATTGAAAGATCGGGTTGGCGCTTTGCTATTACATTTCTGAGCCTTGTTTCTCTTTCCGGGGTCATTATTGTGTTGTTTTAACTTGTGCCAGCGTTTGAGCTAATCGAAGGCAAATTAGTTTGCTGTTTTCAATCTGCTGGCCAGGTATTTAAGGGCGGAACCTGAGAATTGACCTTACCCAGATTTCGTTCGGGGATTAAAAATACATTGAAAAAACTACTGGCTCCCGGAGCTAAGAGGGTTTCAAAACCCAGTAGCGTGGTGCCCGGGTTTGGGGCATCGTAGGGCTGCGATCCTGTGGTTGGCCATGTTTTAATAGTAAAGGGCAGGTTGGAAACAAACTTTAGGAGAAGTTTTTTTGATCCTTTCGACAGCGAAACGGTAGAATCATCCAGGATGGAAACCGTTGCCGGCGTGGCCATCGTCCATCTTACAGAGGCAGTTCCCGAAGATAATGCCTGTATTTCATCGCGCACGAGTACATAATTATTTTTTATCACGGCGATTCCCCTGTTGGCTTTGGCCAATTGCCCGGTGTAAACCGAAGACATATTTGTAACGGCATTAGTAAAGCCTGGGTTGGAAGAAAAAGAGCTAAGGGGAGCAGAGCCCTGTACTTGTTGGTATTGCCCATTGATGCTCAAGGTGTTATGCGCTAAGCTGTTGTATCGAAAAACGGTCCACCGTTGGGAATTCTGTTTCATGTTCCAAAGGTCAACGCCTGCTGTTTCTAAGGAGTTGTAGTTCTGCATTCCAAAATCCATTGCCCATCTCTCACCATCGGCGTCCATCACAAAAGAGCCTATGTCCATATGTCCGTGGTTCACTGCGGGTGAGCCACATTTCAATGTGGTATAGATTGCGTTGGGATCCGTCCAGGAACTACGCATCATCGCCACAGGGTTCGGGCCATTTCCGTGCCAGGTTGTGGCAGTGGGGGTGGTAACAGAGTTGAGTGTTTTGCCCTTTATCCAACACAAAACCGCTGGTAACAGGCGTTCATTTTTATAGGCAGTGCCAGCGTTGTTTGCAAGATAGTATTTTTCGTAAAAGAGCAGGGAGGCATCATTCAGTTGTGAGGCAAACCAATACAAACCGGGCTGAATTGTACCGCTGGTTCCTGCATCAGAATAATTGAAACTATAACCCGAAGGCCCTATCATGTGCAACATGAAGGCTGCCGTTTTCAAAAAGCCAGGCGCAAATGACAGGTCAAAACCCGAGGGGTGAAATTTGTTATAAGCGTCCAGAAACAGGGCATTAAAAGTAGTGCCATAATCCCAATAACTATATCCTTCGGGGTAGGCGCCATCGGGGTTATAGGTTTCCATAGCTTTTTTTATGGTAGTGGCTGCGCGATGGATGATTAGGTTGGCACTGTCCGAATAATCTTCATAGATAGCGAGAGCGCCGAACGTTAAACCGGCATTACAAACCTGGTTCCAGTTGAAGGCAGAAGACAGCCATCCCGTCCAGCTACTTTTACCTGTCATTGAAGGCTCCAAGCCTTTTTCAATAATAGCATTTTTTATAAACCTGCGTTTTTCTGGCGAAATAACATCGAACAGCCAGTCGTACCCAATTGCCACACCCAAGGTCATTTCGGCCACATCAAGAAAGTGATCGGGGTGCCAGTCCGAAAATGATGCGATCTTCAACAGTTCCTCTTCGGCACGTTGGCGGTATTTGGATTCATGGGTCATTCTCCAGGCATAGGAGAGGAAAAAAATTCTACGGATGGCTTCGCGGGATACAGAGAGCAACCTGCGACCAGTAACGATTCGTTCCAATGTGGGTAGCGGTATCATTTTGTTGCTCTCTTCTATTATTTGATCGTGCACTTTTTTCAAAAGAAGATCCGACTGAATGCTCTGGTGAATTAATTTTTCTTCACCTTTCAGTAGCAAGAGCCTTGGGTGGCTATTTTGTGCTGTTGCTGGCTGTTCTGCTTGAGATACGATATTTCTTTTTTCTCGGGCGCAGGCCCCTAGCGATAAAAAAACAAGCAGGATAATAGCACAATACTGTTGTATCATAGTTGGTAACTTAATATCTTAAAGGTACAGTTTAGCGGCAGAATCACCGAAAAAAAATAGGGGTACCCGCAACTTCTTAGTACGCATGTGCATCGTATTAGAAAAGGATGCGTTGGATGCGCTTTATTTCTTATTTTCACACTATGAATCTCGATATACAAACTATTACCGCCTCCGCCTTAGGAATTGCCCTGGCAGCCTGTTGTGGTTTTAGGGTGTTTGTGCCTTTATTGGTTGCGGGCTTAGCCAGTAAATTTCATATCTTCAATTTTTCTGATAGTTTTTCCTGGCTGGCTTCCACCCCGGCATTAATTGCGCTAAGTGCGGCTACGGTTTTTGAAATTGGGGGTTATTATATCCCGTTTATTGACAATATTTTAGATACCATTGCTGCGCCGCTTGCAACAGTTGCCGGAACCTTGCTGGCTACCTCCATTATCCCGATTGATGGAGAATGGATGAAATGGATTATCGGAATTGTTGCTGGAGGTGGTACTGCCGGGGTAATTGCTTCCGGTACCGGTTTCTTGCGTTTATTGAGTAGCAAAACTACATTGGGAGCCGGGAATGCGGTAGTAGCCACCGGCGAAAATACCGCTGCGATCGGCGGCTCGATACTTGCTTTTGTGATTCCGGTTGTTATGGCGATCGTATTTTTATTATTCTTTTTTTGGGTGATTAAAAAGCTCTATAGCCGGTTTGCTGTAAAAAAAATAACGAAAGAGCCCTGACTACGATAATTTTTTATACGCCCGTATGATTTCTCTTTTCCCGGGCGGGCCGGGAAGTTTTTCTACTAAAAAACCAACGGTTTTCAAATTTCGCCGTACCTGGGATTTAGAACAATAGGTGGTCAGGAAGCCCGCTGGATTCAACGCTTCCCACAGTTTTTCAAAGATCGGCACCTCCCACATTTCGGGCTGGTCTTCGGGAGCGAATGCATCAAAATAAATAACGTCAAACTTTTCGTGAAAGACAATATCGGCCAAACCAGCTTTTACCTTTTTTAAACTAAAATTTGGGCTGATGGCATGAACTGTTTCCCAACCCGCATCCATAATATTATGATAGAGCCTTTCGCTTTGCAATAAACTTCCATAGTTCAGTTGCGAAAAAATGTCTTTTGGCAAAGGAAAAGGGTCAATAGATATATAGTGTACCTGCTTTTGGGTTTCTTCCGCCTTAAGCCCTGTGAGCAAAGCATTTAGTCCGGTGCCAAAACCCACTTCTAAAACAGAAACGCTCTCCGGCTCTTCGTTTTTATTGAGGCAGGCTTCTAACCCCGCCGTTATAAAAACATGGCGGGCTTCTTGTATCGCACCCCTTGTGGAGTGATAGGTTATGTTGCTGTTGCCAAGCCGGATAGAGTGGGAGTCATCGTCGGTTATGAATAATTGATACTTGGTACCCTGCATAGTTGCAAAATTAAAGGGGGAAAAGCTGAACTCACGGTTTGGGGAAATAAAAAAGTTCTTATACGATACAGCCGGTTGTTACGATGCTCGAAAAACGGCTTTGGACAGTAGGATCCCTATTCACTGAAAATTCGTAGGCTGGTTCCAATGAAGCTAATGAATTTTTAGTTTCACAATCTTTCCATCCATGGTAGATGCGATAAGTTCCCTGGAGTTAATGAACTGAACATCGTTTACTAAACAGTTTGCAACTTTATGCATCCATTTGATAGCTCCTGTTTCCCGATCAAAAGCGGCAATTACTCCCTTATCGCTAAAAGCATAAACAACGCCATCGCGCTCTTTCACCTGCGAGGGGTTCAGTTCATATCCAAAAACAAGGGGTGTTTGCCAAACGATGCGGCCCGTATCGGCCTGAGACGCTACTCCAATAACACGACCTTGCATGGTTTTTGCAAAAATCAGGGTACTATCTGATGAAAGTCCCATGGATTCGCGCACCCAGTGTTCTTTCCAGTTCTTTTTCCACACAAGGGCACCGGTAGCCGCGTTTAACTTGGTCATATACCGATCGGGGGCTACAAAGAAAACGGCTCCCCGCAGGGCTACCGGAATACAGGAGGCTGGAGATAACATTCGGTTGCTATAGCCATCTTCAAATTTCCAGACCAATTTTCCGTTTTGGGCATTCAAAGCATACAAGGTGTTGCCCCATCCGGCAAAATAAACCTTGTTATCATAGAGTAAGGGAGTAGATTTTTGAAAACCCTGGACACTCTTAAATTCCCAGATCAGCTTTCCGGTGATCAGGTTGAGGGTGCGAAATTTTCCTTCAGAAGAGCCCAGGAACACAATATTTTTTTGTATCAGCGGTGAGGCTACAACCGATTGTTGGGTTGTATATTTCCAAAGTAATTTTCCGTTTTTGGCATTCAGGCAATAGATCGTACCGTCCGTTGAGGGAATAACCAACCGATTGCCCGAAAGTGCAGGCGTGCTGTATATTTTGCCCTTTGTATGGAAGCGCCATATTGCTTTTCCGGACTGCGCATCTATACACTGCACAACTCCTTTTGTGTTGGGCGTAATAATTGTATTTCGATACAAGACAAAACCAGTACCCATATCTGAGGAGTCTTGAAAACGCCATACTTCCCTTACTTCGGGGTATTCCTGGTTCACGGCGTAAGAGGGCCGTGGGTATTTTATTTCCTGGGTGGAGAATTGGTGGTTTTTTAAGGCGATTTGAGTCCAAACTTCCTTGGTTTCTTTCTGTGGGATGGCGGTTTGATAAAAGGCTGTGTCGTTTTCAAAGGTAACAATATTGTAGCCTCCAACAGGTTCTTTAGCCCGAAGATTACTTCTACCCAACACGCCCGGAATTCCTTCGTAATTCAATAGGGTGTTTTGATGCCAGTGCCCACCTATTGTAAGCTGAATATTATATTTTTTTAACCGGTCTGTGATTTCGTACCAGTTGTTTAAAGAGGAGTCTAACGGGTAATGGTTTACAAAAATTACGGGTGCATTTTTGGGAAGTGTTTTTAAACTATTTTCCAGCCAAACGATATTTTCATAAGAAACCTGCCCCGGACTCATCTTCATGTTGGGGCCACAGTTGGTACCCAGAAAATAATAGGAATCGTAACGAAATGAAAAGGTTTCGCTACCAAATATTTTTACAAAAGAATTGGTACCACTTTCGCTCCAATTGTTATCATGATTGCCCGGGATGATGTAATAGGGTTTGTTTAATGAGTCTAAGATTTGTTTTGCCAGCCGAAGTTCCTGATCGGAGCCGAATTCGGTAATATCGCCCGATGCGATCACAAAGCGAAGAGAAGCGTTATTATTAATATCTGCTACGGTTCGCCGGAGGTCTTCGTCGGCTTGGCCGGAACCTATGTGTAGATCGGTGATATGGGCAAATTGAAACCCCTGCTGTGCGGATGCGTGATAGAAAGATAGTAAGCTGACAAAAACAAGTAACCGAAACTTCATACCCGAAAGTAATAAAGAAAACGGACACGAAGTGGTTCCGTGTCCGTTTCTTTCAAATTGCCAAGGTTTTTTCTTGTGGAGGCGAGGAGAGTCGAACCCCTGTCCAAACATATTCCCCAAAAGTTTTCTACATGCTTATTTCTTTATTATTTGTCGGCAACAGGCAGGAAAAGAACCAACCGTCCTGAAGCTTAGCTGTATGGTCTTTTGCAGTACGCACAGCCTGGTACGTGCAGCATTCTGTTTTGTTTTATGAGTCGGCGGCGGAGCGTAGTAACAGAACAACTGGCTCAACGCGGCCCTAATGACTGCGTAATCACTGATTAGGCAGCCATGGCATATTGATAATTGCCATTTATAGTTTGAGTATTCAGATTAACGGGCTAATTACACAACGCCCGACATGCTTATACTTTCAAAGATCTACGCTGTCAAAACCAAACGCCCCCATTAGTATCAAAATCGCTTTGCGCTAAAGTTTTAAAACAGACTGCAAAGCTACAAAATTATTTTGCTATTATTTAAACAGCCTGAAAATATCCAAACCTAAGGCATAGGCCATCAGACCCAGCAACAAAATCATACCAAACATTTGTGCATACTCCATGAATTTGTCGCTCGGCTTGCGACCGGTAACCATTTCAATGAGTGTAAATAATGCATGCCCACCATCTAATGCAGGGATGGGCAACACGTTCATAAAGGCCAGAATGATCGAGAAAAGCCCTGTCATCATCCAAAAACGCTGCCAGTCCCATACGCCACCAAATGTTTTACCAATCGTAATCAGGCTACCTAAATTATCGTTCACATCGTGTTCTTTAGACGTGAATAACAGTTTAATTCCTTCTACGTAGTTGACCAATTGCTGTGTGCCGTATTTAATTCCTGCCGGCCAGGACTCCCAGAAGCCATACTCTTTCTTTTCTGTTTTTAAGAATTTATAAGGGGTGGCAGTGGCAAAGCCTATCTTACCGTTCTCGTCAATTTTTACAGGAATGCGAACGGTAGTATTGCCATTTCTAACTGCTACGATTTCGGTATTTTTATTCTTATAGTGCACGAGTGTTTTCGCTAATTCATTAAAATACACAACTTTATTTGTGTCAATTCCTATAATACTATCGCCTTTCATCAGTTTTTCAGAGCCCGTAAAGGTTGCTGAAGCCAGCACACTGTCCACAACAATAGGGTACCGAACCGACACGAAGTTTTTTAACTGATTCTTGGTAAGTAGTTTCAGAAATCCGGGGGGGAAGTTGATTGTGGTATCGCCCTGGTTCCGCCGGACGGTTAATGAATTTTTTTCGTTCAGCAGTAGTTCTTTTGGCAGGTTATCAATATACACTAAGTCTTTACCATTTACTTTAGTGATCAAATCCCCGTCCTTTAAACCCACGGTTTGCGCTAAGGAGTCGGCTACTAAACCGTATTTCAAACTGCTTACGGGCAGGTTTTCGTTCCCCCATTTAAATAGCATCATCGCAAAGATGGCAAAAGCCAGCAGCACGTTCAGCACTACTCCGGCCAACATGATAATTAAACGTTGCCAGGCAGGTTTGGATCGAAACTCCCAGGGTTGCGGTGCTTGTTTTAAGGCTTCCTTATCCATACTTTCGTCCATCATACCACTAATTTTTACGTACCCACCTAAAGGAACCCAGCCCACGCCATACTCTGTTTCGCCTATTTTTTTCTTCCATAGTGAAAACCAGGGGTTGAAAAACAAATAGAATTTCTCTACTCTACATCCAAACCATTTAGCAGTAATATAATGGCCAAACTCGTGAATGGCAATGAGAATTGAAAAGGCCAGGATGAACTGACCTAAGTTGGCGCCAAAGGATGACCAGTTAAAAGCTAATAATATCATATATAAAATAAATACGTTGATCTAAAAAATGGTTGCAAAGATAGCCGTTTTAGGTTCACGCCCGGCAGCAAACAGGGGCAATAGTAAAATGTTCACCTCAGTTTAACAAACAGAGCCGGTGCTTTTTTAAAGTTTGATGATATCCGCTGCCAGTGTGCGAGCTTCGGCATCGGTTTCAAAATATTCTTTTAACGTAGGTTTTTCAATAAAGGGGATGGCGCCCATAACCCGTTCAATTACGGCGGTCATTTCTAAAAATCCCAGCCGGTTTTTTAAAAAGGCGTACACCACGATTTCATTGGCCGCATTCATTACGCAGGGTAGGTTGCCGCCTTTTTGCAAGGCTTCCATTGCCAGGGCAAGGTTTCTGAAGGTTTTTATGTCGGGCTCTTCGAAGGTGAGGGCGTTGTATTTTTTAAAGCTAAAACGCGGGTAATTGTTTGGAATACGGATAGGGAAAGCCATGGCGTACTGTATGGGTAGTTTCATGTCGGGTACACCTATTTGGGCTTTGATGCTCCCATCTTCGAACTGAACCATACTGTGTATAGCGCTTTGGGGATGCACCAAAACTTCTATCTGATCGGGTTGCAGGTTAAAGAGCCATTTGGCTTCAATCATTTCCAGTCCTTTATTCATGAGTGTGGAGGAGTCCACAGATATTTTTGCTCCCATTTCCCAGTTGGGGTGTTGCAAGGCGTGTTCTCTTTTAACGTTTACAAGAAAATTGGGCTTGCGTCCAATGAAGGGGCCTCCGGAGGCAGTGAGGTATATCTTTTCTATTCTATTTTGGCTTTCACCTATCAGGCATTGAAAAATGGCGGAGTGCTCCGAGTCCACAGGAATAATGGGTACCCGTAGTTGTAATGCTTTTTGCATCACAATATCGCCGGCGACCACCAGAATTTCTTTGTTGGCTAAGGCAATCGTTTTTTTATTTTCAATGGCTTGCAAAGTAGGGCTTAGTGCAGCAAAACCTACAATGGCCACTACCATCAGATCGTAACAATTCATTGCTGCCGCCTGGGTTAAGGCATCTTCTCCGCCAAATACTTTAACATCGGTTTTTGATAGAGCGTCTTTTACCTTTTTGTATTTCCGATCATCACTGATGACAACAATATTAGGATTATGTTTTAAAGCCTGTTCTATCAGCAGGTCATCGTTCTTATGGGCGGTGAGAATTTCTACTGTAAATTTGTCGGGATTATCTGTAATCACTTCTAATGCCTGGCGGCCTATGGAACCTGTGGAACCGAATAAGGCTATTCTTTTGCTCATGATACTTGCTCTGTAAAACTATCTAAAAATAGGGGTTAAAGTTTAAATTTATCTAATTCAGCTGCTATTTTTCTGTCGTTGCTTAGTCTGGGAATTTTATTTTGCCCTCCTAATTTTCCTATGGAGCGCATATAGTCTATAAATCCGTTTTCGCGGATGCAGGTAATCTTGAGGGGTTTTAGAATGGTACCTGCGATCAGATCGTCATAATAGGAGTTTTTTTCTCTTAAATACGCATCCACTTTGGTTGAAAACGCTTCCAGGTTTTCAGGTGGGTTTCCAAACTCAATAAACCATTCATGGTAGGACTTGCCTTCGGTTTCGCTCACAAAAGGTGCAACAGTAAATTCGGTTACATGAATGTTTTCCTCTTCGGCGGCTTGTAACAGGCTGCTTTCTACCTCTTCGCCGATTACGTGCTCGCCAAATGCGGAGATAAAATGTTTAGTACGGCCGCTCACTACCAGCCGATAGGGATGGGTGCTTACAAAGCGAACCATGTCTCCAATTTCGTAGCCCCACAAACCGGCATTGCTGTTGATGATTAACGCGTAGTTGATTCCAGTTTTTACTTCATCTAACGAAATGCGTTTAGGATTGGGTTTCCCTATATCCTCTTCGGCTACAAATTCATAAAAGATGCCGCTATTGGTCATAAGCAGCAGGCCAGGTTCGGTTTGCGTATCCTGAAACGCGAAAAATCCTTCCGAGGCGGGAAAGGTTTCAATGCCATCAATTTTTTTGCCGATGGTATTGAATAATTTTGCTTTGTAGGGTTCAAAATTTACGCCTCCATACACCATGATTGAAAAATTTGGGAATAGTTCACAAACCTGCTTGCCTGTGCGGGTTACTAATTCGTCAAAATACATCTGCATCCAAGGGGGAATGCCACTTATCAGCGTCATGTTGCGGTGAATGGTTTCGTCCACAATTTTGTTAAGCTTCGTTTCCCAATCTTCGATGCAATTTGTTTCGTAAGAGGGTAATTGGTTTTTTCTCAGATACATGGGAACGTGGTGGTTGACAATGCCACTGAGGCGGCCGGTGGGTATTTCAGAAATTCGCTCCAGCACGGGCGAACCACTAAGGAAGATCATATTTCCATCGGCAAATTTGGTGTTACCGGTTTCGGCCATATAACATAAAATCGCATTTCGGGCCGAATTAATATGGTTGCCGATAGAATCTTTAGTAATGGGAATATACTTGGTGCCACTGGTGGTTCCGGAGGTTTTTGCAAAATAGATGGGCCTGCCTTTCCAAAGCACATTATGTTTTCCTTCTTTAATAAGTTCGATATAATTTTTTAGGCCTTCATAGTCTCTGAGGGGGACCGCTTCTGAAAATTCTTTGTAATTTGATACTTCGCCCAGCTTATGATCCTTCCCAAATTGAGTGTTTTTTCCCGTTTTAAGCAGGGTTTTCAATAGTTCTGCCTGGTCGGGCAAGGCAGTTTGCATGCCCCTTTTTATGGTTTTTGATACAATAGATGCAAAAGGTTTTGCAAATAATGATTTGACTTTCATTATGTTATGTAATTTATTCAGCAAGTGGAATACAACCTGTGCTACAAAGATAATGCCTTGCTGTGGCACAAATGGAATATTTGCGAAAGATTAGTTATTTTTAGATGAAAATTGAAAAAAACTCCTTACCTTTGCCGTCCTAATTTTTTAAAATCATGATAGCAGTAATAAAGGTAGCAGGTCAGCAATATAAAGTGCAGAAAGATCAAACGCTTTTTGTACCCCATTTAAGAGGTAATGCAGGAGATCCGCTTAGTTTTGATGTTCTTTTATCCTATGCCGATGATAAAATTGCAGTTGGCACCGATGCAGCTGCAAAAGTTAGTGCAGAAATCATAGGGCATGTTAAAGGCGAAACTGTTATCGCTTTTAAAATGAAAAGAAGAAAAGGATTTCGCAAAAAGAAAGGACATCGTACCGATTATACAAAAATTAAAGTTACAGATATTGCTTAATACTTGGTGACGGAAAACTCATTGACACGATCATCAAAGTTTTTAAGCCTATTTGTTATCCAGTCAATAGTTATATACGGATCCATTTTTAAATATTTAAAAACATGGCACATAAGAAAGGCGAAGGGAGTGTAAAAAATACCCGTGATTCCGAAAGCAA